>CAIYQH010000298.1 GCA_903928285.1 uncultured Bacteroidales bacterium | reverse complement strand
CATCCCGACCTGGTAAAACAATACATGGGTTCGGTAGTTCCCTATACCGACAACTATTTTGCAGCACTGAACTCGGCAGTATTCAGCGACGGTTCCTTCTGTTTCATCCCCAAAGGGGTTCGCTGCCCGATGGAATTATCCACCTATTTCCGGATCAATGCCGCCAATACCGGGCAGTTTGAACGAACCCTCATCATCGCGGAGGAGGGGGCCTATGTGAGTTATATGGAGGGTTGCACAGCCCCGCAACGTGATGAAAACCAGTTGCATGCCGCTATCGTGGAGATCGTGGCGCTGAAAGATGCCTCCGTGAAATATTCGACGGTGCAAAACTGGTACCCCGGCGATAAGAACGGATTGGGCGGAATCTACAACTTCGTTACCAAACGTGGCATCTGCAAGGGCGCCAATGCCAAGATCAGCTGGACCCAGGTCGAAACAGGCTCTGCCATCACCTGGAAATATCCCAGTTGCATCCTCCTGGGTGACAATTCAGTGGGGGAGTTCTATTCTGTCGCCGTGACCAATAATCACCAGCAGGCTGATACGGGTACCAAGATGATGCATCTTGGGAAAAACACCAGGAGTACCATCATTTCGAAGGGGATCTCCGCCGGGAAAAGCAATAACTCATACCGTGGACTGGTGCGCATTTCAAAGAATGCCCTGAATTCGAGAAACTACAGCCAGTGCGATTCACTGTTGCTTGGCGCCGCCTGCGGAGCCCATACCTATCCCTATATCCAGGTTGACAACAAATCGTCGATCGTGGAACATGAAGCCACCACTTCGAAGATTTCGGAAGACCAGCTGTTTTACTGCCAGCAACGCGGCATTTCGGCAGAAAGCGCCATCGGTCTTATCGTGAACGGATATGCCAAGGAGGTGCTGAAACAACTCCCGATGGAGTTTGCCGTGGAGGCCCAGAAACTGCTGTCTATTTCGCTGGAGGGAAGCGTGGGATAGGCAAACAATGCAGGCAATGCAGGCAATGCAGGCAATGCAGGCAATGCAAGCAATGCAGGCAATGCAGACAATGCAGGCAATGCAGGCAATGCAAATAATGCAGGAATGCAGGAATGAAGAGATTGCAGGGTTTTTTTTGGGGAGGAGTGAAGAACTTTTTTTTGACCATATTAATGTATAATTTATGTTACTAAGTATTAAAAATCTGCATGCCGGGATCAATGGCAAGACTATTCTCCGGGGGGTCGATCTTGAGGTGAACAAAGGCGAGGTGCATGCCATTATGGGGCCTAACGGCACCGGGAAAAGCACCCTGGCTTCGGTCATTGCCGGACGCGAAGTTTTTGATGTCACCGAAGGGGAGATCCTTTACCAGGGCCGCGATTTGCAAAAATTATCGATTGAGGACAGGGCCCGGGAAGGGATCTTCCTCGGGTTCCAGTACCCGGTTGAAATCCCGGGGGTCAGCATCACCAATTTCATGCGAACTGCGGTGAACGAAATCCGCAAATTCAAAGGACTCGATCCCCTTCCTGCGGGCGAATTCCTCCGGATGATGGAGGAGAAGAAACATCTTGTGGAGATCACCTCCAACCTTACCAACAGGTCGGTTAACGAGGGCTTCTCGGGCGGAGAAAAAAAGAAAAATGAGATTTTCCAGATGGCCATGCTGGAACCCACCCTGGCGATACTGGATGAAACCGATTCGGGACTCGATATCGATGCGCTCAGGATTGTTGCCAATGGGGTGAACAAATTGCGCCGGCCCGACAATGCCTTTGTGGTCATCACCCATTACCAGCGCCTGCTTGACTATATCGTGCCCGACTTCGTTCACGTGCTGTTTGAAGGCAGGATCGTGAAATCGGGCGGCAAGGAACTGGCCCTCGAACTGGAGGAAAAGGGATACGACTGGATAAAGAAAGAACAGGAATGAAAAGATTAAGTGGAATAAAATGCAAACGGTAAAAGAAGAAACCATAACACCTCAACGCCTGGCCGGCCTGTTTGAAAAGAACCGGAAACTCCTTTTCCAGGGAGATACCGGGTTGCTTTCCGGGGTCAGGGAACGGGCATTTGCATCGTTTCAGCAGCTCGGATTCCCTGATGCCAGGATAGAATCATGGCGGCTGACCGACCTATCTGAAAGTTTCTCACGCGGGTATGACTATTCCCTGAGGCCGGAAACGGAGGTGGATGTTCAGAAGGTCTTCCGGTGCAATATTCCCCATCTCGACACGGCGATCATCGGTCAGCTGAATGGCTGGTATGTCTCAAAAGAGGTTCCCCTGATGGAACTCGGCAATGGGATCATCATGGGCAGCCTTGCCGAGGCAAAGAACAAATATCCGGCCCTTGTCGAAAAATTTTACGGGACCATCGCGGATGATGCTGCCGACGGATTTACGGCCCTCAATACGGCTTTTGCCCAGGATGGCGTTTTCATCTATGTTCCCGACAACGTGCAGAGTCCCAGGCCGGTACAGCTCATCAATGTGATCCATCACGACCGGAACCTTTTCCTGCAGTCGAGAAACCTGATCATTGTCGGGAAAAATGCCAGGCTTTCATTAGTGCATTGCGATGATTCGTACAACCACCAGGCCAGTTTCTCGAATATCGTTACCGAGATCCATGTCGGGGAAGATGCCATGCTGGATCATTACAAACTTCAAAATCTGAATAACAACAGTACCCTTGTCAGTTCAGTGTATTTCCGCATGGAGGCCTCCTCTTTACTGGAATCTCATTATATCTCGCTGAATGGCGGACTGCTGCGAAACAACATCCGGCTGCTTTTCAACGGCCCTCACGGGAATGCCAATATTTACGGCATCTACCTGATGGACCGCAAACAGCATGTCGACAACCATGTATTTGTCGATCATGCCTTTCCCGGCTGCACCAGTAACGAAACCTTCAAGGGGATCCTCGACGAACATGCCCGGGCCATCTTCAACGGCCATGTGCTGGTTCGCCGCCACGCCACCAAAACCGACGCCCGCCAGTCGAATAAAAATATCCTGCTGACCGACACGGCCCGTGTTAACTCCAAGCCTTTCCTTGAAATCTACAACGACGACGTAAAGTGTTCGCACGGCTCCACCACCGGCCAGCTTGACACCGAATCGATGTTCTACCTGCGCCAGCGGGGCATTGGTGAAGAAACGGCCCGGATGCTGCTGATGTTTGCCTTTGCCGACGAAATCGTGAATAAGATCACCATACCCGAGCTGCGCCAGCGTATAGAGGATATGGTGAAAAAAAGACTCCAGGGAGAACTGCAGATCTGCGAGCAATGTGTGCTTCATTGCAGTACACCGGAGCATCCCACTGAATTCCAAATCGATCTGAACAGGATATAGGAAAATCAGGACCTTCGGGTCCATCCTCAGGTTAATGAAATACTGAATGAATCACGAGATGAATGTGCCCGGGTCAGTCTACGAGCAGCGGATTGCCGGCTTTTCCATGGAAACGGAGAAGCTGCACCAACCAATCCGCCTGATCCCATGGCTGCGACTCGTCCTGATTGCGGGCTCAGGCATCCTGCTGTATGATTATTTCAGGGATCATGACTTTTTTTTCATCATAGGGGCTCTCACCCTCTTCACCGGTTTCCTTACGGCCGGCTGGTACGATTTCCGCCTGAAAACCAGGATATTGAAACTCCGCCGGTTAATTGAGATCAATCAGCGAGAAATCAGGGCCCTCGGCTTCGACTTTTCAGGTTTCAATCCAGGCAATGGTTTTATCAGCCAGGATCATCCCTATACCTATGACCTTGATATCTTTGGCGCAGGCTCCCTCTACCAGTTTATAAACAGGTGCGCCACCATTTTCGGAGGCGAAAGGCTTGCCCATTATTGCAGCAACGCCTTTGATTACCGGGAAGAAATAAGAGAGAGGCAGGAGGCCGTCAGGGAACTTGCAGCCCAGGTCGAATTCAGACAGCAGTTACAACTTATTTTTATAGAGCATGAAACCTCCCGTGACGATCTCCTGGCCCTGCAGGAATGGCTGTACAGGAGGGAAGAAATGAGATGGCTCAGACCGGTGAAGATGCTGGCCGTCATTTTACCTGCCATCACGCTGATTACCATTATCCTCTGGGCAGCCGCCTTGCTGCCCTATCAGATTCCGGTCATGATGGTACTGCTTCAGCTGATGATCGTCTTCCTGTTTGGCAGAAAAACCCAGGTGGCTCATCAGGCGGTAACCCCGCAGGTCGACATCCTGAAAAAATATGCCCTGGCCCTCACGCTGGCCGGTGGATTCCAATTTACTGCAGGGTATAACAAAAAGCTGCAGGAGACCCTCCGGCCGGAAGGAAACCGGCTGCCCGGCCGGGTGATCAATCACCTCTCACAACTGCTGAACATGATGGATTCCAACCTGAACCTGCTGGTATCGGTGATCATGAACGGGCTTTTCATGTTTAACATCCACATACTTACCGCTGTTGAACGATGGCGCATTCAATACAGGGAGATAGTGCCGCAATGGTTCGGGGCGCTTGCCGAGATCGACGCCCTCTCGAGCTTTGGAAACTATGCCTTTAACAATCCTTCATTCACCTATCCGGAACCGGTAACGGACCGTTTCCGGTTTGTTGCCGAAAAGATGGGCCATCCGATGTTACCGGCCGGAACCTGTGTCACAAACGACCTGGAAATTACAGGATGGAACCAGTTTCGCATCATCACCGGGGCCAATATGTCGGGTAAGAGCACCTTCCTGCGAACGGTGGGCACCAACCTGGTGCTGGCCATGGCCGGGGCGCCGGTGTTTGCCTCCAGGCTGGTATTTTACCCGATCGAAATTCACAGCAGCATCCGTACCAATGACTCACTGACCAAGCGGGAATCCTATTTTTATGCCGAACTCCGCCGCCTGCGCGAGATCATCACCGGGCTCGAAGGCGGCCAACAGAAGCTGATCCTGCTGGATGAGATCCTCAAGGGAACCAATTCAGCGGATAAACAGTCGGGGTCCATTGCCCTGATCAGGCAGCTGATGAAATACAGGCTTGCAGGACTTTTTGCGACCCACGACCTTGCCCTGGGGGAACTGGTCAACCATTATCCTGAAAATATTAAAAACCTCTGTTTTGAGATCCACATCGTGGATGACCATATGGAGATTGATTATAAGCTGGCCCCTGGTGTTTGCCGGAACCTGAACGCCTCCTTCCTGATGAAAAACATGGGGATCATCCTGGATGATGACGCCCCTTCGACCAAGGTTCACAAGGAGTAAATCATGATGGGAGGCCCCTTAAGGAACCTCCTTCAACCGTAACTTTATTATTTTTGTGATTTAACAGCAGAACATGAACTTCAATATTGAACAGATAAGAGCTGATTTCCCGATTCTTCAGCGGAAGATATACAACCGGCAGATGGTCTATTTCGACAACGGCGCATCCACCCAGAAACCGCGGCAGGTCATTGACGCCATCTGTAAATACTATGAATCGGACAACTGCAATATTCACCGCGGAGTGCATCATCTCAGCGTAGTGGCTACCGAGGCGTACGAAGAGACGCGCAAGCTGGTCAGGGACTTCATCCATGCAAAAAGTGCCGGTGAGATCATCTTTACCAAAGGAGCCACCGAATCGCTGAACCTGGTAGCCACCTCGTTTGGTAAAAAATATGTCGGCGCCGGCGATGAGGTGATTACTACCATCATGGAGCACCATTCGAATTTTGTGCCATGGCAGGTGATGTGCGCCGAACGGGGGGCCACGCTGAGGATAGCCGGAATCAATGACAAAGGGGAACTCAACCTGGCGGAGATTGAGGGCATGATGAATGACAAGACCAGGATTGTGGCAATCGCTCATGTGTCGAATGTGCTGGGTACGATCAACCCTGTAAAGAAGATTATTGCCATGGCGCACCGTCATGGCATCCCGGTATTGCTGGATGGGGCGCAGGGCGTGTCGCACCTTCCGGTCGATGTTCAGGAGCTGGATTGTGACTTTTACTGTTTTTCAGGGCATAAGATGTATGCCCCTATGGGAACCGGGGTGCTTTACGGGAAGGAGAAATACCTTGAGGAGATGCCTCCCTACCAGCTTGGCGGTGAAATGATCCGGGATGTATTCGTGGATCACACTACCTATAACGACCTGCCTTACAAGTTTGAGGCCGGGACGCCCAATGTGGAGGGCGTTGCAGGGCTGCATGCCGCTATCCTCTACCTTAAGGGGCTTGGAATGGCCCGTATCGCACACTATGAGGATACTCTGGTGGAATATGCGACAAGGAAATTATTGGAAATTGAGGGAATCAGAATTTACGGCACCTCCGCGAACAAGGCGAGCCTTGTCTCCTTCCTGATCGGCAATATCCATCCCTATGATGCAGGGATGATCATCGACAAGATGGGGATCGCCGTGCGTACCGGCCACCACTGCGCCATGCCGCTGATGGACTTTATGAAGATCCCCGGAACGGTACGTGCTTCGTTTGCTTTTTATAATACCACCGGGGAGATTGACCAGCTGATCGCCGCAATCCGCAAGGTCCGGGAGATGTTTGCATGAACCGCGTCATACAGAGCCCCCATTATTTCGTTTTTCATAACTTTGCCTTCCAACCTGCACCATTATGACCATTTCCGAAACAGAATCACAGATTATCAATGAATTCGCCATATTTGACGACTGGATCGACAAATACAACTATCGTATCGATCTCGGCAAATCATTGCCCGAGAT
>CAIYQH010000297.1 GCA_903928285.1 uncultured Bacteroidales bacterium | reverse complement strand
TTCTCGGGCATTGACCCGGAAGAGGGAACCAACTGGAAAACCTATACCTTCAGTTTGCTCGTGTTTAACCTTGCCGGGTTTATTTTCGTTTTCCTCATCCAGCTCGTCCAGGCGCATCTGCCACTGAACCCGGCACACCTTGCGAATGTTTCCTGGGATTCGGCCTTTAACACGTCGGTGAGCTTTATGACCAACACCAACTGGCAGGGGTATGCCGGAGAGACCACGCTGAGCTATTTTGTCCAGATGATGGGGCTTACCGTACAAAACTTTGTAAGCGCAGCAACCGGGATTGCCGTGTTAATGGCATTGATCCGCGGCATCGCAGGAAGAAATGCACAAAACCTGGGTAATTTCCGGACCGACCTCACCCGTGCAACCTTGTATGTCCTGCTGCCCCTGTCGATCCTGTTTGCCATTATACTTACGGGCCAGGGTGTGGTGCAGAACTTTAAGCACTACGAAACGGTTCAAACCCTGCAGGGAGCAAAACAGTTGATCCCCATGGGGCCTGCGGCCTCGCAGATCGCTATCAAACAGCTGGGTACGAACGGGGGAGGATTTTTCAATGCCAACAGTGCACACCCATTCGAAAATCCTACCCCCTTCAGCAATTTCCTCGAAATGCTGGCGATCCTGCTTATCCCGGCAGGATTGACCTATACCTATGGTAAAATGGTCGGGTCAACACGCCAGGGCTGGACCATCTTTACCGTGATGCTCATCTTGCTGCTCGCCGGGCTTGGGATCTCCCTGTATGGTGAATACGCATCCAATGCGGTTTACGGGCACCTGGCGTTACTTGAGGGGAAAGAGACCCGGTTCGGGATCACGAACAGTGTGCTGTGGTCGACCATAACAACGGCGGCCTCAAATGGTTCGGTCAATGCGATGCACGACAGCCTCACACCCCTTACGGGCATGATCGCGATGATCAACCTGATGTTGGGAGAGATCATCTTCGGAGGAGTGGGCGCCGGGCTTTACGGCATGGTCATTTTCATCATCCTTACCGTTTTTATCGCGGGCCTCATGGTCGGGCGCACGCCTGAATACCTGGGTAAAAAAATTGAAGCCTTCGAGGTGCAGATGGCCATCATCGCCGTACTGGCGCCAAATTTCATCATCCTGGTCTTTACCGCGTGGGCTTCGGTGAGTCCAGCCGGGCTCCAGGGCCTGAACAATACCGGTCCCCACGGGTTTTCCGAAATCCTGTATGCCTACAGTTCGGCTGCCGGCAACAATGGCAGCGCGTTTGCCGGGCTGAATGCCAACACCGTGTTCTATAATTTAACATTGGGACTGGGTATGCTGGTTGGCCGCTTCGGGATCATACTCCCGGTAATGGCCATCGCGGGGAGCATGGTCAAAAAGAAGATCACGCCGCTTTCGTCCGGGACGTTCCGTACCGACAACGGGCTGTTTATAGGCCTGCTGATCGCCGTGATCCTGATCGTCGGGGGATTGACCCATTTCCCGGCCCTGTCACTTGGCCCGGTGGTAGAGCATCTGCTGATGAACCATGGCATAACCTTTTAATAGTTGCAGAAAATGAACATCAAATCAAATACAGGCCTTTTCAATAAAAAGATATTGTTCCAGGCTTCCAGGGCCAGCTTCGCTAAATTGCATCCTGCATTGCTGGTAAAAAACCCGGTCATCTTCATCGTGGCCATCGGCTCCGTTCTCACAACGGTCATTGTGTTTGCCGGTATTTTTCAGGGGAACTTTTCCTCCTTTAATTTCCAGATAGCCATCTGGCTGTGGTTTACCGTACTGTTTGCCAACTTCTCCGAAGCGATCGCCGAGGGCAGGGGAAAAGCACAGGCCGAAAGCCTCCGGAAAAACCGGACGCAGACCAAAGCCCGCAGGATGGCAGGGGCACTGGAAGTTTCGGTACTTGCCACCGATCTGAAAAAAGGGGACATTGTGGTTTGCGAAACCGGCGACGTGATCCCTTCTGATGGCGAAGTGGTCGAAGGTATTGCCAGTGTTGACGAATCGGCTATCACGGGCGAATCGGCCCCGGTGATCCGTGAAAGCGGGGGCGACCGTTCGGCCGTGACCGGGGGCACCATGGTCATCAGCGACAGGATACTTATCCGCATCACAGCCGACCAGGGAAATACCTTCATCGACCGTATGATTGCCCTCGTGGAGGGAGCCAGACGGCAGAAAACACCCAATGAGATAGCGCTCTCGATCCTGCTGTCGGGGTTGTCAATCATTTTCCTGCTGGCTGTGGCAACCCTCCCGGCATTTTTCGGATACAGCCTGGCAGCCTCGGGGTTGCCTGCGTCACAAAACCTCACCATCCCGGTTTTAATTGCATTGCTGGTCTGTCTGATCCCGACCACCATCGGGGGGCTGCTGAGCGCCATCGGCATTAGCGGGATGGACCGGCTGATCCAGCGAAACGTGATCGCCACCAGCGGCCGTGCCATCGAGGCTGCCGGCGACGTGGATGTGCTGCTGCTCGACAAAACC
>CAIYQH010000296.1 GCA_903928285.1 uncultured Bacteroidales bacterium | reverse complement strand
GGTTTACCCCCTCTCTTAAAAAGTTAGTCGGTCAGTAGTTATTGTTTATAACTTAACAGGGATAAAGGGGGTTAGGGAAATGGCATAACATTTCAGAAACGGCAAAAACAGCTGGTATTCAGAAGGATCAGAGGAACCGGTTCATCGACATCCCTGACCGGGGGACCAAAAGAGTTACACCGGAAAAACGCCTGAACGTTAATGAAGACGGGGGAAAAACACCCCTAACAGGATGGGCAGGATGATATATACCAGGCTGGCGCCCGGCGAAAGCTGCGATAGAAACAAATGGCTGATAAAAAGGAGCAGGCAGGAAAGCGCCAACAGGTAGTACCCGTTCTTTCTTAATTTCCATATCAGGAGGGCTCCTGCAAAGGCCCCGAGGTGAAGCAGGAAGGATACTCCAAAAAAGAGTTGCAGGTGACTGCCGGTAAAGCCGTTATTGGGATTATAAAGCGCCCGTACCCGCACGATGGCGCTGGAATAGGACAGGCACAGGAGAAAAAGGATTGAAAGCAGTGCAAAGTAAATCATGGAAAACAGAGCCAGGAGCGACAGGATGACCGGGCGGCCTTTTTCCCTTAAGGGTTCAGGGGTAGAATCGTTACCTGGCTGGTTGCTCATTTCACGACATGAATTTCAGGTTCATGCTGTACAGAAAAATAAAAAGTCCCGAAAAAAGAATATCAAAGGTTCCCGGGCTGGGCAGATGCATGAAATACATGGGAGATAAGATCAGCAGGATCTGGAAAATGGTGTAAATGTGAAATCCCGTTTTTTTCATGCGCATCATGAATACGGCCCCGATAACGGAACCGGCATACAGGATGGCGGAAATCAGGAAAAAGAGAGGCCTCACCTCGCGAAGCTGCTCCATCCCCGGCATCTTGAACTTGTCGGCAAACTCATGTGAAATCTGAACGAACATATCATAAAAACCGGCAATGACCAGACTGGAAAACAATTGCATACCGCTTCCGATAAAGGTAAGGATGCAAAGGATTGTCAGCATGTTGGGCCGTTTTAACGGCGTTTCGGGGAGCGGCTGTCGGGTTAGGTCTTCCATCATCAGGCGTCAAATTTTGATTTATCACCACGATACACTGCATTACCGAAACCGAGGACCGGTATGAAGATCCATGACAGGAAAAAAAGACCGACTGTAAATCCGGTCCCCTTCCCGAAACTTTTCGACAATCCGTCCAATGTAATAATCAGAATAATAATGTTTATGACGGGGATCAGCATCAGCAGCAGATACCACCAGGGTTTTCCGGCAATTTTAATGCCAATCAGCAGGTTATAAACGGGGATGATGGCTGCCCATCCCGGTTCTCCTGCCTTTTCAAACATGAACCAGGCTCCCACGATCTCAATCACCGTGGTCATCATGGCAAAAAGGAGGATCGGGATGATCAGCGCCACAATAAAGGGCCAGAACGGAATAGAATCTGCAAATTCCATAATGTTGTGTTTTAAAGAGTTAAAAAGTGATACGCGAGGTTTCGGGTCTCGCGTATCACATTAAGGTTATTGTTATTCCAAAGAACCAACCAGTATTGGTGAATAGACTAGCACTTGATGCGGTCCAATGCATATTTGCTGGCACGGTAATTAACGCTTTACCCATCGTGGTGGTAATTGATGTCGTGGTTGACGTGGTTGCCCCATAACTAGAGGTCGTCGT
>CAIYQH010000295.1 GCA_903928285.1 uncultured Bacteroidales bacterium | reverse complement strand
TGCCTTGGCAATGGCCAGTTCCAGCTCCGGGGTAAGTTTTTCCTGCTCCGTAAGGGATTTCAGGATGGCGGCCCGGCGGGAATCAAGGTCCTTTAACTGGGCCAGCCGATCGCGGACCTGCGCGATGACCACCTCATCCATCGTCCCGGTCATCTCCTTCCGGTACCGGGCAATAAAGGGAATCGTAGCCCCCCCTTGCAGGAGATTGATGGTATTCTGTATAAAGGCTGCTGCTACATTGAGCTCAGCAGCGATGATATTTGTATATTTATCGTTGATCATCGGACAAGTGTAACCGTACCCTTAAATTTTATATCTCCCTTCGTAATGATATCCTTGCCGACAAACCCGATATTAACCATCCAGATATAGGAATCTGACGGGCAAGGCTGCCCTGATACAGTGCCATCCCACCCCTTGTCGATATCCTCGGATTCGAATACCTGGGTTCCCCAGCGATCATATACGATCATCCTGAAGTTGATATTTTTGTATAAACCGTTGACCTTAAACACATCGTTCAATCCATCACCATTGGGACTGAAGGCATTGGGAACCATGTACCTGAACATCCTCACAAAGGTAGTATCGGAATTGATGCAACAATGGATATCCTCCACCTGCGCCCAGTAGGAACCCGATTCTTTAACTTCTATGATGGAATCCTTGGAATTTGTGGACCACAGATAATCGGTAAACCCTCCACCTGCGTGCAATTGGATGGAAGATCCTTCATAGAGAAGGATGGTATCAGCAAGGGCAATCCGGGGTAACTGATAATTTTTTACCAACATCGAATCAACAAATGACAGGCCGTTGAATTTTTGTGTTTGTGTTACCCAATAGGAACCGGGGTTGGTAAAGGTATGTACCGGATCCGGTTGGGTAGAGGTGCCACCATCCCCGAAATTCCAGAATATCGTATCGGCATTGGCCTGGTTGGTTGCATGGAACTGGGTGGCATTTCCATGACAAACACTATCCCACCTGAAGGGAGGGACATTCACGAAACTCTGAACCAGGTTGGGAAGACTGTAAATGCTTTTCCTGCCCAGCAATGGAAAACTGCTCCCGGTCATGTTATTGATTCTGTCGAAATTACAGGCCCTGCCGGGACGGTTTGGATTATAAATTACCTCCAGAGAATCCCTCTTCGAAAGAATATTATTTGTCCTGGAGAGGTAAATCCTGCCATCAGTGGCAAGTTGCATTCCGGCAACGCGCAGGCCTACAACGGAATCAATGATAACAGGGTTATTCAATCCCGACCGGGTGTCAAACTGGAATACAAACGATGGCGCTGCGGCCTGCACGACACCTCCGGTTTCAAAAACAGTTGCATATAAAAACCGGCTGTCGGGGGAAAATTCAATTCCGTACGGATTTACGCCGGGCTTGGTAGTGGTATATGATTTTGCATTGCTTACAACCCCTGTTTCATTGTTAAAATCAAACAATTCGATCAGTTTTTTCTGGGATACCGCCGCAGCCAGTTTTTTCCCGTCGGGAGATGCCTTCAGGTATCCGACCGAATTATTGATATTATTCCGGTGCCCGCCGTTTACGGTTCCTGCTGAACTCACCACCGGACTGGCAATACCGGCTCCTGTGATGAGGTAGGCGTAAAATTTATCGGAATCCCACTCATGGGTAATAACCCAGTAATCCCTGTAATTCTTATGAATAACTGCAGTGATCTTCTGACAAACAGGGCTGAGGATGGATTTATTCAGAAAGCTGGAAACTGCATCTCCCAGTCCGCCCCGTTCGTTCATGTCAATAATGGTACAGGAAAGACCTTTGGTCGTGTAATTTAATGAATCTGTAAACTTCAGAATATCAACGGTAAAAACATAGTATTGTGCAGTATTACCGGGATTTGGGACAATGATACAGGGCTGGGTTGCACCCAGATCACCGGCGAGGCCGGTGGCGTTGGGCATCAGGGTGAAATTGCGGTCCCAAACTTTATTGCCATTGGTAAAGAACAGGAGATTCCCCAAACTATCGCAGATAACCGCACTGGCTTTAAAAGCCGTCATTGCATTCTGGTCGGTCAGCGCGGCGGCAACTCCCGACCTGAAATCAATGCCGCATTTTTCGCCGAAATACCAGAGTTCCGCCTGTTTTTGCGACCGGGGACAATTGCTTTTATACCAGGGGGTTTGTGCCTGAAGTTCAAACAGGGTCAGCAGAAGAACAAAAGTCAGCAGAACATGTCCTGGATACAGAGACGGAGTATGGGCGGTTTTTGTCTGCACTATTCAACAACAAGCTTCTGAACATGAACAAACGTGCCATCACCATACCTGACCAGGTAAATGCCAGGGGGGAGCGTACTGATATCAAGCGTTGCCGAGGATATCCCATTTACAGGAGCAGGCATGGCAAACCTCATGACCGTACTGCCGACGGGTGTCACCAGGGAACCGTTAACCGGTCCCGAAACCCCGGATACATCAATCCTTATTTTACCCTTTGCAGGGTTGGGGAAAATTTTCAGTTGCCCGGCAGATTCCCGGTCGTCAATCCCCGTGCAGACGTCAAATGAGAATATGACCGTAATCTCGGCATTTTTCCTGCATCCATGCTGGTTGACCACCTCCACCGAATAATGCTGTGTATCGTATCCGATCCCTGTGGATCCGAAGCGAATCCGGCGCTGGGTTGAACCATTTGACCAAAGGTAGGCTGATCCCGGGTTTCCGGCATCGAGCATCACCGTATCGTAAATGCATACTGTGGTATCCGGCGGGCCAAGGCCGATAACAGGTTCAGGATAAATTGACACGAGTGCGCTGCCAACTGTTGAATTGAACTGGTCGGTAACCGTAACCGAATAGGTTGTATTTACGAGAGGCTGTACCAGGGGATTCGGATCTGAGGAGGCAAACCCGTCGGGTTCGGAACTCCACAAATACTGGTAATAACCAACATTTCCACCTCCTGCCAAAGCATGCAGTCGCGTGGTATCGCCACGGCAAATGGACGAAGGGGTGGCAACAGGGTTTACATTCAGCGGGCCGCCGGTCACCTCTACGGCGACACTGGCGCCATTTTCGCTGACACAATTTGAATTAAGATCCGTTACAATAAGCGTATAGATTGTTGAGGCTGTGAGGTTCACCGTTTGCGGGTTCTGCATCCCGGCATTGATAAGCTTGCCGGTGGGCGACCAGCTGTAATAATAGTTACCGTTCCCGTTCACCACGGATCCGTTCAGAAAAGTATAGGTTCCATAAGGAATTGATTTGGGTGTTCCTGCATTTGCAACCGGCAAAGGGAGCACTGTTACGGTGACCGAACCGGTGACCGTATTGTAGCCATCGAAAGCCGAAACCTGGTAAACCGATGTAGAAGTGGGAGCAACAGTCGGATTCGGCATGGTGGATGAAAACCCATTGGGACCGCTCCAGCTATAGGTATAATTCCCGGCTCCGCCCGACCCGATTGCCTGGAGGATCGTGGAATTTCCAAAACAGATCGTGGAGGGATTGGCTATAGCATTGATGGCAAGCGCCCCTCCCGCAATATTTACGGTAACCATATCGACTCCCTGGCAATTGGCCGAGTCGTCGGTAACCGTCATGGTGAAGACGCTTGTACTGAACAGGTTGGTTGTGTAAGGTTCCCTGACACTGTCGTTGATGAGTTTTGACGATGGTTCCCACTTGTAATGATAGAAGCCACTGCCCCCTGAACAATTCCCGTGCAGCCGGGTTGTTACGCCGTTTAAAATGGTGGTATCGTTGCCCGCATTGGCCAGCGGATGATATACATAAGCCATGGTTGTGGAGGTGTCGGAGCTTGTTTGTCCGTTTACTTCGATTCTGAGGAAGTACTCGCCGGAATTTGCAACCGTGGCATTGGCGATGGAGGGATTCTGAACAGTGGATGTAAACCCTGCCGGTCCCCACCAATGATAGGTAGCCCCGGAAACCGACTGCGCCGAAAACTGCAGGGTTTGGCCGGTACATACAGGGCTGTTGTTAAAGCAGGCGGGCGGAAGGATCGAGCAATCGGTAGTCCCGGTACCCCCGGTTTGCTGAAAGATGATATTACAGGGTTGATTTGAAAAGTTGGTGATGATCAGCATGTAATACTGGCCGGTAAGTCCGTTGGGAATGTTACAGGTTTCAGTTGAGGCCGGCGAGTAACTGCAGGAAACTACCTTGGGCTGTGTAAGCTGGTCACAGCAAAACTGTGAAGTGAAGGGACCCCAGCAGCAAAAATCGATATCCTTTGAGGGTTCGCTGTGCATCTGGATAATGATGTTGCCCGGTGTAGCAACCTTCATGTAGTACCACGCCGGATTTGGCCGGGTAGTCAAACAGCTGTAAAAGGGTCCCGACTGGCCGGGAGGCGCGTTTACCCCCGCCGGAAATGAATACAATGTCCCGGTACAAAAGGGCGCCGCCGTTTCGCAGGTACTGTTCTGACCACCTATCTGGGCAAACATGCCCTGCGAGATGAACAAGAATAAAACAAAAAGATACCAGTTTTGCTTCATCATGCTAATGGTATTATTTGTATTTGTCATTTTCAGTCAGCCATTTTTGTTTTACATCTGCAGCCCAGTCTTTAGAAACGCCTATCGTACGGGTTTTCAGGTCATCAAAAACGGTAACAATTTCCTTTTCGACATATTTCAGATTCGACTTGAAGCAAATCATATCCTCTGAAACCAAAGGATCAAGATTTACGATTTTATAGTTTCCAAAACTCAGGTTCATAAAATATACCCGTTCAAACCTGGATGGCAGTTTTGTAAAATCAAGGAGGTAGTATGTATTTTCGGCATCCCTTTCGATAACCACAGCAAATTGCCCCTTAAAGTCAAAACCTGCATATTTCTCCCGGAAGCCAGGATCACCGGGATGAATCCCGTCGCTTTGCGCCTTCACGGTAATTGAGGCAACAACAAGAAGGAGGGTGAAAAAAAAGCGTTCCATAACTCTTCTATAAATATGAAAATCAATAGACTATTTTCAGGCACTTGAACCAATCCTGACTGTTTGCCTTAAAACACCAGGATAACCATTATTCACCTCAAAATCAATTGAATCAGGGGCTAATATCCTCCAATTCAAAACGGGAGAATAATGTAAATAACAACCAGCGGTTCTGCAGGATGATAAATAGCTTTCCCAATTTCTCCCCGCGATTGTCACCCTAACAGGCAAAAAGCAAAAGTACAATTTTTTATATAAAAACCCGTCAATAGGAAAACGATGGAAGTAGCAGATTACCAACCAGAAGCAAGAACATCGATTATGTGGATCGTTTTTATCGGAAGGTTATGTTTATCTATATAGGCCTGTTGGTTCATCAGGCACGAAGAATCGGTAGATACAATGTATTCAGCCCCTGTTTCGAGGGCACGGTTTACCTTCTGTTCGGCCATGGCTGAAGAGACAGGCTCAAACTTTGCAGAGAAGGTTCCTCCGAAGCCGCAACAAACCTCATTTTCACGCATTTCAATCAATGTGAGTCCTTTTACATTCGCCAATAGCCGGCGGGGTTCGTCCTTCAGGGAGTATTCCCTCAACGCGGCACAGGAATCGTGATAGGTTACCAAATGGGGAAAGGAGGCGCCCACATCCTCCACCTTGAGTTCATTCACCAGGAAATCTGTAAATTCAAAGATGTTTTTTTTCAGCAGTTTGTATTCAAGATGGTTCGCTGTATTATGAAAAAGCCATCCGTAATAGTTACGTACAAACCCGATGCAGGATGCCGACGGTCCGACAACCGGGCGATCGTTAGGGAAATCCTTAAGAAATTTCTCACCCATCCTTTTTGCTTCATCCCAAAAACCACTGTTAAAGGCCATCTGACCACAGCAAGTCTGGTTGCCGTTATAGTTAACAGCTACGTTGAACTTTTCAAGGATTTTAACCATGTTTATCCCGGTTTCCGGAAAAACCTGGTCAACAAAACAAGGAATAAATATATCGACTAACAAGTGAGGCAGTTATATGGTTTTATGCAAAAATACGGACAGGATTCAGACACGAAAACCCCCAATCCTTATCGTCACAAAAATAAGGAATAATGAAATAGGTAGGAATGATATTTTCAAAAAGTTTATAGAATGGCCTGCCTGATTTGCAAATTCCGCCATTTGTACCTGCCATGCAATGACGCTGATAATCAAACAGATGGAACGCCTTTATCCGATCATGTCCAGGTCAGAATGCATAAAATGGAATCATTTGTTGGTCCACACATCGACAAACACATTCCAGTCGCATTTCACTATAACTCCCCATTTATCATTGTCAATAGGGACTGATAAAGGATCATATGGGGTCACAAAGTAGGGTCCCTTAACCACATTTCCATTCTTCTTAACAACCCAAACGGTGGCGTAAACCGGGGCGGAGCCATGGTTGGCTGTGGAAATTTCAACATCCATGTCTCTCTTTTCTTTTGAATTACTGACCCTGATCTCCCCGAAAAGAGCCACCTGGTTGTTTAAAGGATATTGATAGGAGGGAATCGGGTTCACATTATAATTCTGAGCCTTCAGACCGATTAGTGAAGTAAAAAAAATCGCAGTAACGAGTAAAAATATTTTTTTCATAATAAACAAGTCAAAATTACATGATCAATAACGAAGATTAGCATTGTTAACAAAGTTACAGATTAAGTGTGTCCAATACAATAGCGGGAAACCATAAAAAAATGATACGGGAAACCACACGTATAAAAATGGATTCCCTTCTGACCCCGAAAATCCTACCGGTTGAAATTCCGGGTGTCAGACCATGAAAGTGATGATTCTGTATTTTCAACCTCCTGTCTGACAAAACTGACGTAGCCCGGAAAATTTTCTAAAAAAAAATTGGTACGCCATACAGGCCACCTTTGATGTACACCAAAAGCATGGAATACGGCTATGAAAAAATAATCCACCCATATTTAATAAACACAGAAAAGAGTAAAATTTTTCGTCCCCCGGGATCAGATCAACCCCTTTTCGAGGAAAATCTTAACCAGTTCCGCATTGTTTTTTGCGTTACAGATTCCCCTGACATGCTTGATGGTTTTTTCGACCGTGGAAACACTTATTTTTTTCTTATCGGCGATTTGCTGTTGCGTAAGGCCCAACGACAAAAGTTCTACCAATTCCTTCTGATTTTCGGTAATATTAAACTTTTGTCCTGTAATGATACTGGGCAGTTTTTTCAGCGGATCAGGTTCTGCCATGGCAGAAAAGACAATCTGGCCTTTGGAAACCTTTTCAAGGGTGGTTTTTATTTCGGATTTGTTGGCGCTTTTCAGCAGGTATGCCATAATACCGGCTTCAAACATCTTGCGCTGCCAGGCTGTAGATGTCTCCGAGGTGAAAATCACGATTGGTTTTCCCGGGAAGCGCTCCTTGAGTTTTTTTACGTTGACCAGCGGATTTGCGTCAGGAAGCCAGAGGTCAAGCAATAAAACATCAAACGAATCCGGCTCCGCGCGGGCAACCGTATCATCCACGTTGGATGCGGAACCGGTGATCTCAATCTCATCCCGCGAAGGGCGGAAAAGATTTTTTAAACCTGTAATAATGACCGGATGATCTTCTGTTACAAAAAGCCTGATCATGTCTGTTACGTATTTTTTACACTGTTTTTGGGGCCTACCGGGAAGATAATTTCCCAGGTTGTCCCTTTGCCCGGCGCCGAATTCAGTTTCGCCTGACCGTTTATCAACTTTGTTCTTTCGAAAATATTCCGGATCCCCATGCTGGCCTTTTCCTTTTCACCCGGTAAAAAGCCTGGTCCCGTGTCGGAATAATGAAGATATAATTTATCCTTTTCCATTTTAATGGCGATCACGACCTGGCTCTTTGGTGCATATTTACCGGCATTTGTCAATAACTCCTGGGTAATCCTGTAAAAATGCACTACCAACTCGTTTGGCAGGTCGGTAAACTCAACAGGGATATCGAGTTGTACCGACATCCCTGAGAGCTTGTTAAAGTCAATACACAGTCCTGAAATAAGCTCATTAAAGGTAAAATATTCGATCATCGCCCTGTTCATCCTGTGTGAAATCCTCCGGATACCAGCGCCCAATTCCTGTATCTTAGCCTGTATCTGGCTTTTAATCTCCTTCTCTGGAAATTCGATCTCTTCGACAGTACCGGCAATTCCCATCATCAGCTGACCTGTAAGATCATGAAGTTCCCTGGCCGTCCTGCCCTTTTCATTCTCCTCCATCTCGATGATCCTTCTTGCTGAATTGATCTGTTCCCGCTGCAATTTTGCACGACTCCGCTGCTGCAATATCAGGGTGATAAAAACCGATAAAATTACCAGAAAGAAGGCAATGACAAGCCAAAACTCGAGCCGCTGCAACCTGCTCCGCTGGACAAGAAGCTCTTTTTCTTCATTCTGGATAATTAATTCCTTATTTTTCAGATCAAGCAATGCAGATAATAGCCGTAATTGATCTGATGCCTTTTGTTTATAATCTTTAACCCTCTCCTTTAATGCTTTTTTTTGCATTTCAAGTCCACTTCTGGGGTCGTTTTTTGCAATGTATACATCAGCATAGGTATCGTAAAGGGAGGATAACCAGTCATGATCAGCCTCCTTAAGTGCTAATGGAATGGCATGATCTTTCAGGCAGGATTCGGCCATGGCTAAATCCTTCTTGTCCAGGTAACTGTATGTCATGTTGTTGTAAGCGCCCAGCATGACTTTTGTCAGATTTGCGTTGACGCCCAAGTCGACTGCAGCTTTATAATAAAACAATGCTGAATCAGGATTGGAAAACCTGTTTCCCATATTGATAAAAAGATAGGCCATTTCCTCTTCTGTCCCTTTTACCTTTTGTAAATAACCTAAGGCCTCTTTCTGTAGCAACACTGATTTAATATTATCCTTTTCAAACTCCTCCTTGGCAAGATTGGCAAGTGCAACACCCATCTGCTGATAGAGGGTATTCTTCCTGGCAACGCGGAGTGCAGATTCGTACATCTGGCGTGCACCCTCATAATTATGAATATCGGTGTTGATATTTCCTAGTGCATTGTATGCCCTGGATATCCCGGAGTAATCATTTACAGAGGTTGCCAGGCGTATCGATGAATCGAGCAGCAGGATTGCCTCTTTATAATTATAAGCAGCATCGGAAAGCATCGCCAGGTTATAAATTATCGGAATCCTGAGCTCAACAGAATGTACTTTGGAGGCAATTTTCAAAGCAGTTGCAGAATAAAAATAGCTGGAATCCTTCTCCGTGGGGGAATAGGCAATACCCATCATCTTATAGGCCTCCGCCATCGCCGAGTCGGTTTTCAGAGTATAAGCAATTTCCAATGCTCTTTTTGCAAGTTTTACAGAAAGTTGGTTGTTTAGAATTTTGTTGGCATTAACCGCCGAATCAAGAATGCGTAAAGAGTCTTTCAACGACCGCCCATGTTGGGTTTTTACCGTTACAATTTCCAGCGGGTAAACAGGTGAATAAAGTAAATAAAAAAACATCATTAAGCACAAAATGAACGACTTACGTCTCTTCACTTTTATATCCATTATTCTGATTTCTTTAAGTTGCTGCAACGATAAGAAAGTTCAAAGGTAGACATTTTTCATTCTTTCCCAATAATTACCAATTCAATTGAAAATAAAATTCACATCTGTTTTTCTGCCCTAACATATTATGGTGGGAAAACATTGCGAGAAAAATAGGTTGGATTATCCGAATAAAGCAGACTCCCACCGGCAATCCGTTACAAAACAGCCAGGATCATCATGTCTTTTATCATTCTTAATGGATACCAAAACCCAGTCGTTGCAGATCACTCCAGTAACCGGGATATGATTTCGTCACAACGTCGGGGTTAACAATTCTGACGCTGCCTGATTTGATTACCAGGGGTGCGAGCGCCATGGCCATCCTGTGGTCATTATAGGTTTCAAAGGTCAACCCTGAAGGGAAAACAGATTTTGAAGCGTTTATTTCAAGCGCCGACAAACTTCCTCCCTGCGTTATCAGCGTTGCAGTGACACCCAGCTTGCCAATTTCATTTTTCATGGCCAGTAACCGGTCAGTCTCCTTGATCTGCAGGCTTGTCAATCCTTCAAACCGGCTCCTGATGCCC
>CAIYQH010000294.1 GCA_903928285.1 uncultured Bacteroidales bacterium | reverse complement strand
CCTGAAAAGGTAAAAACCTTTTCAATATTTCCTGCCATCAGGTTTAATGCCAGGGCACATGAGAAGAAGAGGATAAAGAACTTTTTCATGATTTTATTTTATAAGTAACAAAGTTACAAATATTTTCGCACCCATTCATATCGAAAATAAAAAAAGCAGGCCGGACATGATGCTAACATGTCCGGCCTGCTTAATGCGTAAGCTGATCAGTGTTAGTTGATGATCAGCTTTTTAACTGTTTTGCTTCCCTCCTGGTCAACAACCACGAAATAGATCCCCTTTGCAATATTGCCAAGGTTGATCGTACGGGTTAGCCTGCCTGTGAAGTTGATTCCGGCTTCCTGGTAAACAGGAACATTGATGGAGTTGATCACGGAAACATTCACCGTAATATTTTTGCCGCTGAAAACATCAAGGGTGACGATGCCATTGGATGGATTCGGAGAAATTTTGGTAGCTATGATGGTTTGGTTTTCCTGAACGCCAACCGGGAAATTGGCTGTGATAAAGCCTGGTTTCACGAGGGTGTCGATCTGGCCGCCCCTGTTCACGATGAGGGTGACGTCATAGGTTCCCTGGCTGGCATAGGTTACCACGGGGTCTTTGTCAAAGGAGGAGACCGGTGTGCCGCCCTGGAATATCCATTCGTATGTTTCGGGAACGCCGATATAACCTCCTGTAGTGGCATTGGTAAAGGTTACCGGGGTGTTGGTGACAACAGTGTTGGAGGCCACTGTGAAATCGGGGGCAAGGTTGATGGCTCCCTGTTTGATCGTCTGAAGAACCTGGTAAGCTTTGATGGGATATCCGCCAGTGGATCCTGTCTGGTTTCCCTGGCCGGCATCCTTGTTTTGAAGGGTGGCAATAAATTCACAATCGGCTAATGGCCAGGTAGGGTCCATGGCGAAATTCAGGGTAACGGTCTGGGTATTTCCGGTTGTAAAATCAATGGCAACACCGTTTTGATCCGGAGCCATCAGCCTGTTTACATGTTCCAGATGGGTTTGACCTTCCCAGTTGTAGGTAATCCCTGATTGTGTTACGAAGAAATAAAGAATGTTGCTGACGGAGGTGATCACATCGGTTTTAACCAACGTAACAACAGCCGTGTAATTTAAACCGGTATGGCTGATAACCATTGTCATGGTAACGGGCGAGGGAAGCACAATAAGGGAGTTGTATAACGGCAGATACGATGCATACATGGTGCTGGAATGATTACCGCCACAATACATCTTCAACCCGTCAAATCCCACGGTAGGGTAGGCTGATACGCCATACATTGAATTACGGGCAAGGGAATAAACGTTTTTGAAAGGATCGGTATTGCCATAATTGCTGTGTTCAGCGATTACCGCAACAAATTTGCCGTTTGAGAGGAGGTCGTCCATTCCCATAGCCGCTCCCGGACAATAGGTACACAACGTACTTGTGAAATCTTCAGCAAGCACCATCTGGCGCTGTCCTGTTTGTGCAACGGTAATGAAAGTCGCCGCAAGGAACAATAAAGAAAGTACAATTTTTTTCATAGGATCGGATTTGTTGGTTTACGTTAAAAAAAAAGTATTCGTTTCGCAAAGTTAAATAAAAAATATGGTCATTGACAAACAGAATAATATTTTTTGTTATGGAATGTTTTATGATTGGAAAAATGATCTCAAGGTTTCCTGTCAAGTTTTGCCAGCGCATATGCGTAAGCCCCAATGGAAACCGCTTTGGACGTGCCAAGCCGTGAAACTCCGACCCCTATTTTTTTGTTAGGGTCAAAACTGACGGTCGTGGTTGAAAAGGGAACTTGGATATCGACCGACGAGGAGTTGAGAAATGCCGCCAGGTCATTTGCATCTTCGAGATTATAGGCTACCACCTCCATCCGGTCAAGGGGTACTCCCGACATGGTATCATAGGGATAATTCATCTCTTCAACCAGCTTTGGGAGAAAAACCGGGTAGGCTCCCGACAGTCCGCCCCCGATCACCACGAGCCCGTCAAGCAGCGTAATGGTATTGGCCAGGGCATCGGCCGCATCCCGGGCGAAGGCTTCAAAAGCGTGTATGGCAGCCTCCTGGTCGCCCTTGGCCCTGCCCATGCCGATCTCGAAGATATCCCTGGGTTCGGGGCAGGAGGCAATGTTCAGCCCTGTGTTGTTGGCATATTCCCGTTTGATTCCGCGGATACTGACACTCTCTTCGGTATCCCAGTTCTTGAAGGTGCGGTTCCGCATCCTGTTGATCTCGCCGCCGGCGCAGTTGTCGCCCAGCAACATCCCGTCGCGCGTGACGATCCCTCCTCCGAAACCGGTTCCAAAGGTACATCCGAAGAGGTTTTTATAACGTTTGGGGTTGCCGGCCTCCTCCAGTTTTTTATTGATGTCGGGAAGAAGTCCAGCGATGGCCTCTCCGAAGGCAAAAAGATCGCCGTCGTTGTTGATGAAAACAGGGATGCCGAATTTTTCCGCCAGCATGGGACCCAGGGCTACACCTCCCCTGAAGAAGGGCAGGTTCTGCAGATCGCCGATGATTCCGTTTTCAAAATCGGCGGGGCCTGGGAATGCAAAACTGATGGCTACCGGCTTGGGCAGAAGTTTTGCCTGTACCTGGTTGAATCCATCGATGATCTTGGTTAGAACCCCTTCCAGGTTTTGGTCCTTTGCCGGCAAAATGATGGGTTCAAGGATCTCCTGTTCAGCCTGAACAGCATTAAAGACGAAGTTGGTGCCCCCTGCATCCAGGGTCATCACTACACGGATATCATTTTTGTAGGTCATCACAAAAAAATTAATTTATGGGCAGGAGCGCTGAAGCCCTGTTTCCAAAGTACGAAGTTAGAAAAAAAAGCGCAATAATCAAAGGAAATTGTTATCAAAAATTTAGCTATTTAACTATATCGCTACTTCTTAATGAGCCTCCAGCCAGTTTGCCCCGGTATTCATCTCGATCAGCACCGGGACATCGAGGTGGATGGCATTCTGCATTCCTTCCATGACGATCGGTTTGATCTGTTCGATTTCATCCTTGCAGACATCGAAAACCAACTCGTCATGAACCTGCAGGATCATCCTCGATTTCAACTTCTGTTGCTGCATCTCCCTGAAGATGTTGATCATGGCTATTTTTATCATATCGGCTGCCGTTCCCTGGATGGGTGCGTTGATGGCGTTGCGTTCGGCAAAACTCCTGATGGTGGCATTTCCCGAGGTGATGTCGCGAAGGTACCTGCGGCGTTTCATCATGGTTTCAACAAAGCCGTTCTTCCGGGCCGATTCGATGGTTTGCTCCATATAGACTTTGATGCCGGGATATTTCACGAAATACTGGCTGATGATCTCGGCAGCCTCCTTACGGGGAATATCGAGTCGTTCCGACAATCCGAAGGCGGATATCCCGTAAATGATGCCGAAATTGACCATCTTGGCATTCCGCCGCATATCGCGGGTCACCTCCTCCAGCGGAATTCCGTAAACTTTCGCAGCCGTTGCCGAGTGAATGTCGAGACCCAGGTTGAAATCGGCGATCATCCCCGCATCCCTGCTCAGGTGGGCGATGATGCGCAGTTCGATCTGCGAATAGTCGGCCGAAAGCAACACATGATCCGCGTCGGCGGGGACAAAGGCTTTACGGATCTCACGCCCCTTTTCGGTCCTTATCGGGATGTTCTGCAGGTTCGGGTTGTTTGAACTGAGCCTGCCCGTTGCCGCCACCGCCTGGTTGTAGGAGGTGTGCACGCGTCCGTCTTTCGGATTGATCAGGGTGGGCAGCACATCCACATAGGTTGATTTTAACTTGGTAAGGGACCTGTATTCCAGGATCTTGCGTACAATGGGATGTTTGTGTTCCATCTTGGCCAGCACATCTTCACTGGTGCTGAACTGCTTGGTTTTCGTCTGTTTCGGGTTATCGACGATCCGCAGCTTTTCATAAAGGATCTCCCCGAGCTGTTTGGGTGAAGATACGTTGAAGGTGGTCCCGGCATCCTCATAGATGGAGGTTTCAAGAACCCTGATATCCTTTTCCAGTTCAAGCGAAAAATCATGCAGCGTGACAGGGTCAATCCTGACGCCATCGGCCTCCATCGAAGCCAGGACAGGGATCAGGGGGATTTCGATATCATCGAACAGGCCGCGTGTGTCGGTCTTCTGGAGCATGGGTTCGAAAACCTGTTTCAGCTGCCAGGTGATGTCGGCATCCTCGGCGGCATATTCCTTTACGGTTTCGATATCGACCGAACGCATGTTCAACTGACCCGGCCCCTTTTTGCCAATCAGCGTCTCGATGGAGACGGGGCTGTAAGAAAGGTAGGTTTCGGCCAGCAGATCCATGCCGTGCCGCATATCGGGCTGGATAAGGTAATGGGCCATCATAGTGTCGAAGAGAGGCCCCTTTACCAACACATCATACCATCGCAGGATCGAAATGTCGAATTTCAGGTTCTGGCCGATCTTCTGGATCCTGTCGTTTTCCAAGGCAGGTTTGAACCGGGCGACAATGGCCAGGGCCTCTTCGAATTTGCCGGAAATCGGCACGTAGGCAGCTTCATGAGCCTTCCAGGAGAAGGAGATGCCCACCAGTTCAGCCGTATTCGGATTGATACCCGTGGTTTCGGTATCGAAGCAGAAGGATTCCTGTTTTTCCAGCGCGGCAGCCAGATTGGAGATCTTTTCGTCAGTGTCGGCAAGGAGATAATCGTGGGGAGTGCCGTAAATGGTGGACTGGCCTGAATCGGCAACAGGGAAAGGGTCGGCAGGGACCATGGTCCTGTTTTCACGTTCCACGATACCTGCGGAAGGTGCAGTATTGAACGAATGATCAGAGCCTGAAAACAGATCATGCTGTGCGCCCGGTTCCAGCTGCATGTCATGGCTGCCTGGTTTTGGCTGTTGAAGTTTGACAGTCGGATTAAGCGTTCCAGGCGCCTCCTTGTCCTTTGTGGCAAGCCAGGTGAAAACCCGCTGACCGAAGGTGCGGAATTCAAGTTCGTCGAACAGGGCCTTCAGCCTTTGTTCATCGGGGTGTTCCATGATCAGCCTGGTTTCGTCGAATTCAACGGGAACATCGAGGATGATGGTGGCCAGCTGCTTCGACATCAATGCCTGCTCCCTGAAATCGATCACCTTCTGGCGAAGCTTCAGGTTGGTGATCTGATCGGCCCGGGCGATCAGGTTTTCGACAGAGTCAAACTCTGCCAGCAGTTTTTTGGCGGTAACCTCGCCAATGCCGGGGATTCCAGGGATGTTATCGGCTGCGTCGCCCCATAACCCGAGGATATCGATCACTTGTTCCGGACGGGAAATGCCGAACTTTTCACAAACCTCCTTAACGCCCAGGATCTCCACATCACTGCCGAATTTACCTGGTTTATAGATGAAGGTCTTGTCGCTGACAAGCTGCCCGAAATCCTTGTCAGGGGTCATCATGTAGGTGGTAAAACCATGTTTCTCGGCCTGTTTGGCAAGGGTCCCGATAACATCGTCGGCTTCATAGCCGTCGACCGATAAAACAGGGATGTTGAAACCCTCAATAAGCTCAATGACGTAGGGGATGGCCGTGATGATATCTTCAGGGGTTTCCTGCCGGTGCGCCTTGTAGGCTTCAAATCCAACCTTCCGTACCGTAGGGGCCATGGTATCGAAGGCCACGGCAATGTGGGTGGGCTTTTCGTTTTTCAGCAGGTCGAGCAATACGTTTGCGAAGCCGAAAACAGCAGAGGTATTGACCCCCTTGGAGCTTAACCGGGGATTTTTATTAAAGGCGAAATAGGCCCTGTAGATCAGGGCCATGGCGTCGAGAAGAAAAAGTTTTTTTGGTGAATTCTGCATGATTTTGGTGAAAATTATCAAGATTAAGAAATTGTTCAGATACTACTTCATTATGCTCATTGAAACCGGAAGGCACAAAGTCAGAAAGAATATCGTGGTGCCTTTGCCCTGTATCACGGTGTCATGGAGGTATAAGGCATCTCCGCGAATCGGTTCGGCGTTGTTTCAGGTTCAGAGCATAAAATTACCTTAATTCTGACATAATTTGCAAAATCGTTGTATATTTGGGTAGTAAAATGCAATGAGACTAACTTCGCTTGACTGCCATAACAACATAATATCCAGTTCTTTTCAGTCTTAAATGCCCTGTAAAATGAAAAAGTCAATTCTTGCCCTGATCCTTGTTTTCGTTACATGCCAGCTTTCTGCCCAACTCCAGGACCGGACCTGGATCTTCGGCCGGCCTATTGTCGGAAACAGCAATGCCACCCTTTATTTCGGCGATATTCTGAATCCTGTCGTGAATCTCCCTACCGGCCAGCCAAGCCAGATCACCACCAGCAATGGTGGCGAACAGTGGGCGGTCATTTCGAATCCTTACACCGGTACGCTGATCTTTTATACCGACGGCAAGAATGTCTTTGACAACCATAACAACCTTGTCAGCTCTGTCGACCTGGGCGGTAATCCTTCCAGTTCACAGCCGGTGGCGGTCGCCCCGATTCCTCACAGCGACACCCTTAAATCGTTATACCGGCAATACTTTATTTTTTCGAATGGTACGGGTGGCGTCAATGCCAGTTTTGATATCGGTACCATAACCTGCCACGTTTACGATGCCGTTTCACAGACCTTCAGCGGCAGCATGGCAATGCCCGGCCCATACGGGAACTCGCTGGTTACCGAAGGGATGAAGCTCGTGCCGAGCGACACAGATCCCGACGTGATGTGGCTGATCGTAAGCCTTTTCCCCGATGTGCCGGCCGACTCGTGCAAATATGTGGTGTACAAAATCAACAGGAACGTTGTCACCTATGCGGGAAATTATGATTTTGGCCCGAAGAAACTCCCGCTTCCCGGAAGCAGCGCATCACCCATCGTGTTCTTCACCAGCTCCAAGGCCGGAGCCTACACCGGCATTACCAAACTCGCCGTTGCAGTCCAGTACACCAGCGCGGTCTTTACGATACAGTTTGACAATATCAACGGCGAATTCCTGCCGGCAACCGTCAAACTCTGCGACCCCGGTTACCCCTCCTCCATCCCCTCCGTTTACAACGTTGAATTTTCCCCTTACGGCAACTACCTGTACTATACGGTTTACAGGACCGGCATGGATCAAAACCAACTGTTCCAGGTTGACCTCAGCAATGCAACCTTCTCTCACACCCTGATCCACACCTTTCCGGAGCCCTACGCCGGCGGGCTGAAACGTGGACCCGACGGACTGATCTACCATATTTCCGACGATGGCTATTACAGCGGTCATCTTCAGCTGGGCCGGATCCTGCTGCCGGAGGACAAATTCATCCCGGGAGTGACAGCCTTTAGCGATTTCTACCAGGAGGATTTCGTAGTGTATAACAATGTTTTCGGCGCCGGGCTTTGCGAATTCCCGGTCCTGCCCGACGGCACGAAGGCCGGACTGCCGGATGCGGCGCCCGGGCAGCCCCTCACGGTTTACCCGAACCCTGCAAAAAATCTCGTTACCATCACCACCCCGGTGCAACTATCAGGATGGTGTGACCTGTCGGTGGTCACCCTGCAGGGGACAACGGTACTGAAAAGACAAATGCAGGCGGAAATTCATATGACGATGGATGTCAGCACGTTGGATGCCGGGGTATATCTCCTCTCCATAGAAAACCGTCATGATATCTTCCGTTGTAAGTTAATCATCCGGAAATAAACTGTTTCCGTGTCCGGAGACCCAATATTAACCTTAAAAACAGGCGTTATGAGACAATACGTTATCAAGCAGGGAAACCATTATTGTTCAATCAGTATTTTTGAACGGATCGCCGCCATCGGCTGGAAAGTAACCCGGTACCAGGTGCGTTTTGTACTAGAGAGCACCTGCTGGTGGGCCCCTCCGCGAAACAATGATGATAATGACCTGAATAAACTGACCGGTATTTCTTACGGAATCAACGACCACAGCAATTCGGTCAGGCTGACCTGGCAACCCGATTTCACCAGCAATGGCAAGATAAAAATATACGGGTATGTCTATGATGAGAAAACCGCAGATCCGAAATTCACCTACCAGTATATTACTTCGGTCCAGACCGGGCAAAGCTGCGACGGGCTGATCGAAGTCCAGGGAAACAAGTACAAAATTACCGTCAACGGTGTCTCTGTCCTGATGGACAATCTGCATCCCGACTCCAGCCTCTGTTTCCGGCTCTATCCCTATTTTGGCGGGAATAATACGGCCCCGCAGGATATGGCCATCGATATCGAATACCTGTAGCGGTATTGGGTCACGGCCCTTCGTTTCGCTCCCGGCTTTCTTAATTTGTCTCAAATTGGGAAATATATCCCAAATCGGAATCAATGAAAAAGGGAGGTTGTTCGTTAAACTACACATAATCATGGGCTTAAATAATTCGAAAATCATGGCATGGTTTTCGGATAGTAACCGGCATAACCCTTTAACACCACAACCATGATCTTAAAAGCAAACACTCTCTTTCTTTTTCTTGTTTTTTCGTTTTTCATTCTTGTCGCCCCCTCCTGCAAGAAGGCGGAAACAACCAGTACAACCGATACCAAGCCAGCTGCCACGATAGAAACGATGCATGTCCCTGCCGGTTTCTTATTTAAAACCACCCGGGATGTTGGCATCAACATCCGCACGCTCGATAACCAGGGCAATGTCATCCCCAATATCAGGGTTGGCGTATACAGCGACTATCCGGAACAGGGTGGCACCTGTTTTGTTTCAGGCGTTACGGATGGTGACGGTTATTATAAATTCGATTATATTTTCCCGGCCTATCTTGATTCGGTGGTTGTTGCCACCAATGCCATCGGGTTTGCCAATGCCCAGAAATTCAGTGTCAGGGATGGTTCCCTGTCGTGCCAGCTGGGGGGAAACCATCCGGTCATGAACATGAAAGACGGAGGGACTTTCAAATCGACCATTGCCAACGTTTATCCCATGGGAACCTATGATTCACAGGGTGTTCCCAACTATCTCACCCCGACCAATGATCCGATCGACGCCTCCATGCTCCAGGATATCAATGCCACGATGCCCGAATATATGAACATTACAGGCACCCATCCCCAGTATTTTGCAGCCGGCATCATCCAGGATATGATCATTGAACAAGCTTCGGATGTGTGGGTAACCTTTGTTCATGAAGGAGCCGGCTACCTTAATGTTCTCGGGTATTACAAGTACCCGACCGGTAATCCTCCCGCCACCCCGGCCAATGTCGATTCGATCCATGTGATCTTCCCGAATGTCTCCTTCTCGGGCAGCGGCGGCGGTCTTCATTCAGGCAACAGGGTGCACCTGGGTGTAATGGCACCGGGTACTACCTTAGGCTGGGTGCTTATCGCCAACGGTTTCAGCGGCGGGAAGATCACCTCCGGAATTTCCACCCTCTACTCCGACAAAAATCTTAATCCGGAACCCAATGCATCGCTGAAACAGCACGTACTCCTGTTAAATGATATCGGCCGCGGTAAATTTTTACTCAGCTTTGAAGATATGCGCCGCGACGGTGGTTCGGATAACGATTTCAACGATGCAGTATTTTATGTAACGGCAAACCCGATCCAGGGGATACAGACTGCACATCTCCCACTGCCCGATTATACCCAGGTTGATACTGACCATGACGGCATTTCCAACACATTTGACGATTATCCCAATGATCCGCTGAAGGCATTCGACAATTATTACCCTGCGAAAGGCACATTCGGAACCCTCGCATTTGAAGATTTATGGCCAAGCAAGGGTGATTACGACATGAACGACATGATCCTCGGTTACAGTTTCAACCAGGTCACCAACGGACAGAACAAGGTGGTTCAGATCAATGCAACCATCGTGCTGCGGGCGATGGGCGCCAGCTATCATAATGGATTCGGCATCCAGTTGCCCATCAGCCCGTCGGCGATCAGCAGTGTGACCGGTACCGACCTGAGAGAAAATTACATCGTGCGCAACAGCAATGGCACCGAGGCAGGACAGTCAAAAGCCACCATCGTCGTCTTTGACAATGGCTATAAACTGTTACCTTTCCCGGGAGGTACGGGAACAGGGGTTAATACCACACCCGGTATGACCTATGTTCAGCCCGACACGCTGCACCTGGTGATTAATCTTACCTCCCCGGTTGCACTTTCGGCCATCGGCACGCCACCCTACAATCCTTTCCTCATCATCAACATGGAGCGCGGCAAAGAGGTTCATATGATCAACCATATGCCAACCGACCTTGCCAACCTTACATACCTGGGTACCGGTGCCGATGACAGCAATCCTGCGACAGGTCGTTATTATGTGACAAAGAACAACCTCCCGTGGGTGCTTGACATCTCCAGCAGATTTGATTATCCCATTGAAAAAAGCGAAATTACAAAGGCTTACCTGAAGTTTATCCCATGGGTTGAATCCAATGGCCAGACCAATTATGACTGGTTCCAGGACAAAGCCGGGTACAGAAGCCATAGTTATATTTACACACATTGATCAGGAGTAGGTTTGTTTTAAGTGTTGAGGCCGCCCCGAAAGGGGCGGCTTTTGTTTTAGGCAACCGGCCGGGTTAACACAAACCTGTTTATATCTTCTTTGGCCATGTTGTAAGCAACGGTATTTCTTGCCTTACTTTTGACCGACGTTATTCCCCCTGCCATGGTAAAAAAAGCGCTCAAACCAAAGAAGATCTTTGTTCTTGATACTTCTGTGATCCTTTACAACCACAATGCAATACGCAGTTTCGACGACAATGATGTGGCGATCCCCATCACGGTGCTGGAGGAGCTGGATAATTTTAAAAAGGGCAATGACACCATCAATTTTGAAGCCCGTGAATTTATAAGGATCATCGACAGGCTTTCGAACAAGGCCACGCTGACGCGCTGGATCTCGCTCGGGATGCACAAAGGGGGCAAATTCAAGGTGGTGATGAATGAGCAGAGCGAGCTCGATGCCGTGAAGGTATTTGGCGAAAACAAGCCCGATCACAGGATCCTGAATGCCGCCCTGGTGATGATCGCCGAGAATCCGCTGAAAAAGGTGATCCTGGTTTCGAAGGATGTAAACCTCCGGCTGAAAGCCAAATCGCTCAATATCCCCGCCGAGGATTTCGAAACGGGCAAGATCAAGGATGTGGAGGGTCTCTATTCGGGCAAAACACTCATCGAAGGGCTTGACAAAACCATTATCGATATCATCTATGAGGCGGGATGGTGCCTTCCCGAAGATATCGGCGTGAAGAACCCGATCCCCAACCACTATTTCATCCTGAAAAACGGTAAAAGTTCGGTGCTGGCCTTTTACAACCCCATCACCGAACGGATCGAGAAGTTGGAAAAACACGGATGCTATAAGATAAATCCAAGGAATGCCGAGCAGGTCTTTGCCCTTCATGCGATTCTCAACCCCAATGTCAAGCTGGTCACGCTGCAGGGGATCGCCGGAACCGGCAAAACGCTGCTCGCCCTCGCCGGCGCCCTGGAACAGAAACGCAACTTCAAGCAGATCTTTCTTGCCCGGCCCATCGTGCCGCTCAGCAACAAGGACATCGGCTATCTTCCCGGCGATATTAAATCGAAACTTGACCCTTACATGCAGCCCCTCTGGGACAATATGAAGTTCATCCAGAGCCAGTATAGTGAAAAAGACAAGGAATACAAGGTACTTACCGATGCTGTGGAAAATGAAAAACTGATGATCACCCCCCTCGCTTACATCCGCGGGCGAAGCATCTCGAATGTATGCTTTATCGTGGATGAGGCGCAGAATCTTACGCCGCATGAGGTTAAAACCATCATCACCCGGGCAGGGGAAAATACCAAGATCATCTTTACAGGCGATATTTACCAGATCGACACACCCTACCTGGATGCCCAGTCGAATGGCTTGTCAACGCTGATCGACAAGGTGAAAAAGCATGATATCTACGCCCATGTGAGACTTGAAAAGGGCGAACGCTCGGAACTGGCCAACCTGGCCAATGAATTGCTGTAGCAGCGCCTCACGGGACGCGGTTACGCAGCTACGCTGTCATTTTTCTTCAAAGATGACGGTCAGCAAAGTCTGACCCACAACTTTAAGGGTGGTTTTATCGATCTTGTCGAAGGTATCGCCTGTGGTGTGCCAGTATGGATAAAACCCTGTTTTGCTGTTTTTGTCGAGGTGGATCATATCGATGGTGGGCAGATTCCTGATCCTGTTGATGGGAACATGGTCGTCGGTGATGTAGCCGCCCTGTTCAAACAGGAAGAAGGAGGAATAACCGATGCGGTTTGCCGTAGTCCATACCGATTTCACGATATCGGGGGCATAATCCATCGAAAACCCCTCCATCAGGAAGGTGGCATTTTTCGCGCCGATCATGTCGAGCAGGATCCCGTATTTTGCAAAGTAGTCGGTCTTATGCGGATTTGCTGCCCAGTATTGCGCTCCCTGACCCCAGTATTGCTCTGAATTCGGGACCTTGAGATCCTCTGAAGGGCCATAATCCTCCACATCGAAGAAGATGATGTCAACACCGATGGGCGGATTGGCCAGGCTGAGCTGCCGGGCTACCTCCATCAGCACCCCGACACCGCTGGCTCCGTCGTTGGCCGCATCCACAGGTTTGAACCTGTTTTTGGGATCGGGATCGTGGTCGGCCCACGGCCGTGAATCCCAATGGGCGCAGAGCATGATCCGGTTGTTGGTGGCCGGTTTCCAGCTGGCGATGATATTCTTGAAATTTAACAGGGTGCCGTTGAATGCATATACCTTTCCCTGCTGTACAATTACATTGGGCGTATAGCCTTTGATCTTATCGATCAGGTAGGTGGCGCACTTTTCATGGGCAGGGGTGTTGGGCACCCTGGGTCCGAAGGCCAGCTGGATACGCGCTGATTCATATGCTGAGTCCTCGTTGAAGTTTGGCACCGCGCCCGAAGGTTTCACATTGGTTGAATCCTGTCGCGCTGCTTGCTGTTTTACAGGCTGGTTACACCCTGTAAACAGGAGAATGGCCATGACCGGGAGGAGGAGATATTTCATAAGGGTTTAATTTTGATCCGTTTTTGAAAATTGTACAGGCTATATTATTTCAGAGGTTTTCCCGAATTTCCCACTGAAAACAATTTCTGTAAGTGGCTTCCGCGAGCGCTCCTGCAATTCACGCTGTTTCAGATTTTCAGGGAGGGTATCGGGATCTCCCCGGTAACCGACGGCAATGACGGTAAGGGCTTCAAAATCGCCGGGGATCTCAAACAGTTCGCGGATCTTCCCGGGCGAGAATCCACCCATCTGGTGGACAAATAATCCCTGGGATTGTGCTTCAATGCTCAGATGGGCAACCGCCTGTCCGACATCATACTGGAAAAAGGGGCTGACACCGCCATCCCAGGAGGATATCCTGTTCCCGCAGGCCACGAGCAAAACCGGGACATCCTGGTTCCAGGGCTGGTTTCCCTCATTCAGGGCGGAGTAGATCTTATCCCATGTATCATCAGGTTTCTGACCTGCGATAAAACGCCAGGGTTGTTCATTGCCGCCGGAGGCCGACCAGCGGGCAGCTTCAAACAGGCTGACCAGTTTTTCCTGTTCCACAGGTTTTTTGAGGAAAGCCCGGGGGCTCCACCGGTTTGTCGCAAGATCGTTGATCGGGTATGTTGTTTTTGCAGTTTTATCCATTTCAGTTTAATTCTTGTTTTCGTAAATTCTGAACTTTAGAAAAGAGGGAAACGATTATTCATCTTCGTTGTGGACTTTGTGTCGTTGAGGCTGGCCTTTTTAACCACATAGGCACATCGAACACATAAGGAGTTTCACGGTTGATGTTTCGGGTTTAATTTTAAAATTTGATTCTCCTGTATCTTTTCTGTACGAACACCACGAGGGCCGTGATCAGCAAAAGGCCGCCCAGGTAGGTTAAGATCCGCGCAATGTAATCGCCGTGTTCAACATAAAAGGTGATCCTGTCATTGGCATTCAGCGTACCCTTTATCACAGCGGGGGCCCAGTAGGCTGTTTCCTGGTAGGCGTCACCGCGCTGGTCGATAAAGGCCGAGATGCCCGTATTGGCCGAACGGGCGATGCTCCGCCGTGTTTCGATGGCCCTGAGATGCGCAAAATCGTAATGCTGGCGGTGCCCGGCAGTATTGCCCCACCATCCGTCGTTAGTGATGATGATCATAACGCGGGCCCCGTTGCGGACAAACCCTGCGAAAAATTCGCCAAAGATCGACTCGTAGCAGATGGCAGGTCCTGCCTTGACTGTTGTTACCGTTGTATATACCTTTCGCACCGAATCCATGCCAAGGCTGCCAACGGTTCCGCCCAGGTCGATGGCGAATTTCTCAAGCCAGCGAAATCCCTTGAAGGAGGGGAGTATCTCCACTCCCGGCGTCAGTTTTGATTTGTGATAAAGCTGCAGGGAGTCGCGGTTATTGATCATGATGGCCGCATTGTAAGCGTTGTAATATCCGTCGGTATCTGTGAATTTCCTTGACCAGCGCTCCCGATTGTCGCCCGGCATGAGCTGGTAATGGGTGGATGCCCCCACCAGCATATTCAGCTTCGGCCAGGGGGCGACAGCCTGTTTCAGCAGCAGGATACTGGGGAATCCCGACAGGTGGTTTTCCCACATATCCTCCTGGATGGCCGATTCGGGCGCTACCAGGAAGTTGGTGTTGCTGTCAAGTTTTGTTTTTGCCAGCTCCATGATCTTTCCGATGACCACCGGCGGGGGCAGGGTATATTGTTCGGAATAGGGGTCGATATTGGGCTGGACGACCACGAAGTTCACAGGGTCCTGTTGTTCCCTGTAGCCGGCGTAGAGGTAGTATGAGAAGGTGACAGGGAGAACGATCCAAAGGAGGAGAGACACCAGGATGACCGAATGGCGCAAGGGTGAAATGGCGGCGACGGAGGCCACTACATTGACATTTTTCCGTTTTAACCGCGCTTTTCTGAGGAACAGGTTGTCGATGGCCATGAAGGCCATGATATTTCCTGCCAGCACCCAAAGCGTTCCTCCCAGCGCCCCTGTATATTCGTACCACTGGACCCATTTGTAGTAAGCGGCAAAACCGTTGCCCAGGTTGAGCCAGGGCCAGTTCAGATCCCAATTCAGGTGCAGGTATTCGAAGGCGATCCAGTAACAACAAAGGGCCACGAAGGAGGCAAACCTGAATCGAAGGTATTGTTTCGACCAGTGAAACAGCTGGAAAATGACCGACATGAACAGGGCGTTCAGCACGATGGCCAGGATGGCCCCTACCAGGGTTGAATTTACAATCCACCAGGTGGTAAGCAGGTTCCAGAGGAAAAAGCCGGGATAGGTGTATAAAAAAACGCTGAATCCTGCAAATTTATGGCGGTGATGGCTGATATGATCTTCAACCACCAGCAGGGGAACCAGCCCGAAAAAAAGAAGCAGCGGGAACCCGCGGTGGGGCCATGCCAGCGACAGGATAACCCCGCTGAGCAGGCTTAACAGGATCAGTTGAAATCTGGAGAATTTCACGGGAAATAAAGTTAAAGGAAACGCAAAGGTAAAAAAATTACCATCGAAATCCTTCCGAACCAATATCCACTCCGGAGAATTAACCATTTTGTAATACAGCCTCCACCCCGGAATCCTTTTCCCCCCCCCCACAAACCTGCCCGTTTTTAGATTTATCTCATCTCCTGCATTGTTTGCATTGTTTGCATTGTTTGCATTGTTTTCCTCTCCCGCCAATCATTTCTACAAATTTGCTATCTTTACAGGGTAAACATCCTCCCCGCAATGTCCAGGTTCGGGATCATACTCATCCTGTTACACTTCACCCTTACCGCCCAGGCTGCCGTGAAGGAACCTGCCTCCGGTTCCGGAAACTGTATCAAAACCAGAACTCTCACCGTCGAAGCAACTGTTGAGCATTCACTGAAAAGGGTCGCCAGAAATAACAGCCCGATCGCCAGCAGTCCTTTGGTTGTTGATTTTACCGCCCCCGATACGGTATGTACCGGTTCTGATATCAGCATCATCAACCTGACCCAGGGAGCATCGACCTATTACTGGAATTTCTGTTCGGGAAATGCCAACACCAACCCTACCGGGGTGAACATCGGCAACCCCGGTGGTCTGCTGACCATTCCCACCTACATCACCCTGGTAAAACAGGGTATCGACTGCTTTTCCTTAATCAGCGTGCAGGGGGTTGGCGTCGTGCGGTATTACCATGGCACCAGTTTTGTCAACTTCCCGGTCAGCTGGGCGATTGTCGCTTCATTTGGTTCTTCCGGTTTCAGCACCGAGGGGATCCAGGTCAAGCAGGACAATGGCAACTGGTATGGTTTTATAAACTGTGTAACTACTATCTACCGTCTCGATTTTGGCGCCTCCCTCTGGAATACGCCTGTTGTGGTGAATATCGGCCCGTTTGCCGCTTTCAACATGGCACACGGACTGGTGATCACGCAGGAGGCGGGAGCGTGGGTCGGTTTTGTCACCTGTTCAACGGGGCAGAAATTATTGCGTCTTGACTTCGGTACAAGCCTGACAAACATCCCGGTGGTCACCGATTTTGGCAGCATGGGAGGCATCCTGATCAGTCCGGCCGCCATCTGTCTGGTCCAGGAAAATTCGCTATGGTATGCGATGATCATGGCCGGGGGAAATACCCTGGCACGAATCACCTTCGGAACCTCGCTTTTCAACACCCCCACGGGTGTCAGCCTGGGGAATCCCGGCGGGTTTAATTCGGCCGGCGGACTTACACTGCTCCGCGACTGCGAATCCACCACCGGGTACTGGGTAAACTATCTGGTCAACGGCGAACTCGGGAAGCTGACCTTCCCGACAGGCATCACCGGGAGCGTGACCGGGACGGTTTTGGGCAATATCGGCGGACTGGCCCGCCCGCACAGCTTCTCGGAGATATTCCGCCAGAACGACACCCTGTTTGCCTATATCACCGACCGCGATAACGGCACTCTCACACGGCTTACCTTTCCCCCCTGCACCAGCGCATCGGTCGCCTCTTCGACCCTGTTCACACCTCCTCCCTTTTCCTATAGTGTGCCGGGTACCTATAATATTCATCTTATCGTCGATGAGGGCCTTCCATCCATGGCAAGTCTTTGTAAACCTGTCGTGGTGATGGATCCACAGGCTGTTAATCTTGGGAACGATAAATCGATCTGCCCGGGAAACTCCGTCATGCTCGATGCCGGGGCCAATTTCAGCACCTACCTCTGGTCGACCGGTTCCACCAACCGCACTATCACTGTTTCGGCGCCGGGCAGCTACTCGGTTACCGCCACCCGCTGGGGATGCGGCTCAAGCGATGCCATCAATGTCAGCCTGCTTCCGGGTCCCGCCGTGAACCTGGGGCCCGATGTTACCATCTGCGCCGGGCAAACCAACACCTTCGAAGCGGGGGCCTGCGCGGGATGCTCTTTCCAATGG
>CAIYQH010000293.1 GCA_903928285.1 uncultured Bacteroidales bacterium | reverse complement strand
GAAACGGCTGCAAAGTTAATTATTTACTTAATTTTGTAGCTGTTAGCCCCCCTGTTTTGACTAATTCTTTATTTACCTGTCGATGAGTAAGGTAAAGTACAAGTTCAATAAAAAATCGTTGACCTTTGACCGGGTACATACAACAATGCGGAAGCGTTTGCTGTATTTTTTCTCGCATCTGTCGACCGGCGTGGTATTTGCCGCGGTTGTACTCGTACTGGCCTATAATTTCCTCGATTCCCCGAAGGAAAAGGCGCAGAAGCGTGATATCGACCAGATGAAGCTCCAGTACCAGATCGTCAATGACCAGATGGTGAAGATTAAAAAGATCCTGGCCGACCTGCAGGACCGCGATGACAACATCTACCGAGTGATCTTCGAGGCGGAACCGATTCCCAACTCCGTCCGTTCGGCCGGCATCGGGGGCATCGACCGTTATGAGTCACTGAAGGGCTATTCGAATTCCGACCTGATGATCGAAACCAACAAAAACGTTGATAAGATCCTGGGAAAGCTGTATGTGCAGTCAAAATCGTTTGACGAGGTTTTTGAGCTGGCAAAAAACAAGGAGAAGATGCTGGTCTCCATCCCGGCCATCCAGCCTGTTAACAACCGCGATCTGAAAAGGATAGGTTCCTATTTTGGCGCCAGGGTTGACCCTTTCTACAAGGTACGCAAGTTTCATGAGGGGATGGATTTTTCGGCCACCATCGGTACCGAGGTTTATGCTACCGGTAACGGCACCGTCACCGATGCCGGGCGCGATGTGGAGGGAGGATACGGCAACGAAATCAGGATCGACCACGGCTATAACTACCAGACCGTTTATGCCCATCTTTCGCGGATTTTCGTGAAGGTGGGGCAGAAGATACTGCGGGGCCAGATTATCGGCTATGTGGGAAACACCGGGAAGTCGACCTCCCCGCATCTGCATTACGAAGTAAGGAAAAACGGCATCGCCATCAACCCGATCTATTTCTTCTTCAACGATCTCACGCCGGCCCAGTTCCAGGCGATGCTCGAATTGTCTTCACGTCCTTCACAAACCATGGATTAAGCCGTTTGCCGATGCTGCGAAAAGAGAGAAAAATCGGGAAATTATACTATTCCATTGGCGAGGTGGCCGAGCTTTTTGAAGTGAATGCCTCCCTGATCAGGTATTGGGAAAAGGAGTTTGACATTCTCAAACCCCAGAAAAACAAGAAGGGAAACCGCCTGTTTACGCCGCAGGATCTCGATAACCTGCGGATCATCTACCACCTGGTCAAAGAGCGGGGATTTACCCTGCAGGGCGCCAAGGATAAGCTGAAGGAAAACAAACAGGATGTAGTGAACAAGGTGGAGGTCATCGATTCGCTGAACCGCCTGAAGGGTTTTCTGCTGGATCTGAAAGAGCAGATATAATGGCGGGAAGAGAGCAGCACCACTCAGATTCATTTTTTACCAATGTTTTTGCCGTCGTGCGGCTTATTCCTTATGGACGTGTTACATCCTACGGCGCCATTGCGGAGTATCTCGGCACCCGCGGGTCGGCAAGGATGGTGGGATGGGCCATGAACGCCTCGCATACGCAGGTTACCGATGTCCCCGCCCATCGCGTGGTCAACCGCAACGGGCTGCTTACCGGCCGGCACCATTTTGGCAGTCCGGCGATCATGCAACAACTGCTCGAGAGCGAAGGCGTTGAGGTTCGGGATAACCAGGTTGTCAGGTTTGACGAAATCTTCTGGAACCCCGTAAAAGAGCTTAGTTTGTAAAAGAATATTGAATATTGAACATCGAATATCGAATGCTGAAAGAAGAAGATTGTTGCGTTTCATCCATGACTTAACTGGCATCTGCCTTCTGTCTATTGCCTATTGCCTAATGCCTTTTTCTTACTTAACTCTATTTTAAAAATTTAATTTACCCAAATGTCCATAAATAACTCCCAGATAATTGATGCCCTGCGGCATGTGGATGACCCGGATCTGAAAAAAGACCTGGTCACCCTGAATATGATCGAAAATGTGAAGGTCGACGGAAATACGGTCAGTTTCGCTGTGGTGCTTACCACGCCGGCCTGTCCGCTGAAAAACCAGATCCGTCAGGCATGTGTGGATGCCATCCACCAGTATGTTGATGCCTCACTGACGGTGGAGGTTGAGATGACCTCGAAGGTCACCTCGCGGCGTCAGGAGACGGATATGATGCTGAAGAATGTAAAGAACATCATTGCAGTCGGATCGGGCAAAGGGGGCGTCGGGAAATCGACCGTAGCGGTGAATCTTGCCGTGGCGCTGGCGAAAAGCGGCGCAAAGGTCGGGCTGATCGATGCCGATATTTACGGACCTTCCATCCCGATGATGTTCGGGATGCTGAACGAGCGCCCGTCGGGGTATGACAAGGATGGCAAAACCTATGTTTACCCCTTTGAGAAATTCGGGTTGAAGGTGCTGTCGATCGGCTTTTTCGTCGACCAGTCGAAGGCCCTCATCTGGCGCGGTCCGATGGCCTCCATGGCGCTCCGCCAGTTGTTCAACGATGCCGAATGGGGCATGCTTGATTACATGGTGATCGACCTTCCGCCGGGAACAGGCGATATTCCCCTGACTCTTATCCAGGACTTCCCCCTGACCGGGGCGATCATCGTTAGTACGCCGCAGCAGGTCGCCATTGCCGATGTACGCAAGGCCGCCGATATGTTCCGCAACGACAAGATCAACATCCCCATCCTCGGACTGGTGGAAAACATGTCGTACTTCACTCCGCCCGATGCCCCGGGGAAAAAATATTACATTTTCGGAGAGGGGGGCTGCAAAAAGTTCGCCGCGGAGCTCAATATCCCGCTGATAGGGGAGATCCCGATCGTGCCGGCCATTGCCGAATCGGGCGATGCCGGCGTGCCGGTAACCATGGACGACAACTCACCGGTTACCGCAGCCTTTACCAGCCTTGCCGAAAACGTAGCCCAGCAGATCGCCATCTCCAATTCGATCAGGGAGATATTTACGGGCGGCGATGGTGCGGTGAAATAACAAAATTTTGTTGATTATTGGGAGTCATTTCCATAGATGTCAATGGATTAAATTCGATGCTGTCTTCTTTAAGCAAACGAATGTTTCCTGATCAAAAACAGTTTAACATTCTGGGTAAAAATTGATGGGTTCCAATTGATAAAGAACCTTGTCAGGACGACATCCGGAGAATTATCAAAGGATGAAATTTTTTGTTATTATTGTGAAAACCTTAAAATTGTAAAATTCAATCAACCCCAATCATTCATTCAATAAGTTAAACCATGGTTGCAAACACAGAACTTGAATCCAAAGTAAAAAATGTAATTGAGCAGATCCGTCCCTACCTCCAGGCCGATGGCGGGGATGTGGAATATGTGAACCTGACCGACGACAATACTGTAAATATCAGGCTTCTCGGCATGTGCGGAAATTGCCCCCACAGCCAGATGACCCTGAAAAACGGAATCGAAGCCGCCGTAATCCGCGCACTTCCCGAGATCAAATCAGTGGAATCGGTACTGGCAGAATAGGGGGATCAGGAGAGGTATTTGCCTACAATAGGCATCCTGCGGCCCATTCCGAAGGCTTTTGGCGAAATGCGCAGTATCGGCGGGGTTTGCGCCCGCTTGTATTCATTGGTGTTGACCATTTTCAGCACCCGCCGGACCGTGGTTTCGTCAAATCCTTCCCCAATAAGCTCCCCGGGACCTCTCCTCAGTTCGATGTATTTGAAGAGGATCTCGTCCAGGATGGCATATTCGGGAAGTGAGTCTGAATCTTTCTGCTCCGGCCGCAGTTCAGCGGAGGGGGGTTTCTCAATCGTATGGACAGGGATGATCTCGGTATCCCGGTTGATGAACCGTGCCAGTTCGTATACCTGTATCTTATACACGTCGCCCAGCACCGACAGTCCACCGCACATGTCGCCATAGAGTGTGCCATAACCCACGGCAGCCTCGCTTTTGTTGGAGGTGTTGAGCAGGATATAACCGAATTTATTGGATAATGCCATCAGGATCACCCCGCGGATGCGTGCCTGGAGGTTCTCCTCGGCGATGTTGAAGGGAAGTCCTTCGAACTGCGGCTGCAGGGTCGTTTCAAACGACTGGTAAGCCTTTTCAATCGGGATGATCTCGTAAGGCACCTGCAGGTTTTCAGCCAGTTCCCGGGCATCGCTGATACTGTGATCTGATGAGAACTGCGAAGGGAGCAGCACTGCCTTCACATTGCTGTTACCCAGCGCCTCCGCGGCCAGTACCAGGGTTACGGCCGAATCGATCCCGCCCGACAACCCTAGGATCGCCTTTGAAAATCCCAGTTTTCCGAAATAGTCGCGGATGCCCAGGATGAGGGCGTGATAGATAAGGCGGGTGGTTTCAGGGGTAAGAAGGCTGCGGGAGAAGGCTTTGGCAGAATCAGCAGTTGCGTGGGCCGCAGGGATGCCTGCTCCCCTGTTAATCGTGGTATTAGTCTTCCTGAATTCATGGTAAAGGAGATCCTCCTCAAATTCCTTCAGTTTTGCCACGATCAACCCTGTTGAATCAACCACCATCGAGCCGCCGTCGAAGATCAGTTCGGTCTGCCCACCCACCTGGTTGACATAAACCAGGGACAGGTTGAAGGTTGTCGCGTTTTTCGACAGGATATCCTGCCTGATTAATGGCTGGTTGTAGTTGAAGGGGGATGCGGCGATGTTGAGGATGATATCGGGCGCCAGGCCGGCCAGCTCTTCCATGGGATTGCGGATATAGAGCGGGTCATCGGCGATGTTCCAGAGATCTTCACAGATGGTGACAGCCAGCCGGAACCCCTTGTATTCAATGATGGAGGGAGGCAGCCTGTTGGGTTCAAAATAACGGTATTCATCGAATACATCATAATTGGGAAGGAGGGTTTTATGGGTCATGGCCATCACCGTTCCATCGGCCAGGAAACAGGCCGTATTGTAAAGGGGTTTGCCCTTGGGGGCCGGGTTCAGGGTCGGTGTGCCAACGATCGCGGCAATGCCGTGGCAATGCGAGGCAATGGTTGCTACGGCCTCCTCACAGCGATGGATGAAGTCGCCGAATTCAAGGAAATCACGGGGGGGATAGCCGCAAACCGAGAGTTCGGCAAATACCACCAGGTCGGCTTTTGCTTCCTTCGCCTTCGCAATGGTTTCTGTAATCCGTGCAACATTGTTGCCGAAATCCCCCACATGGTAGTTCAGCTGTGCCAGGGCTATCTTCATGATGATCCGTTAAAACAGGATACCAACGGTGAGTTCGGCAAAATTCAGCATACTTTTTTCATTAAGGTGCGACGCATGGTTGATACCCGAAAGCACGTTGTTGAGCGAGTTTGAATAGTTGAGGCTGAAGAAGAGCCTGGTGGATTCATCCACGTGATATTCGCAGCCAATGCCGATGATGATAGATTCGCGGATCAGCGAGGTGCTGTCGGTCAGGTTGTCCTGCTGGTCGACTTCAAGACCCTGGGCCGGATAGAACTTTTCCTTATAGCTTGCCTTGAGCCTGAAGGCGGTGCCAAAGCCCATCTGGCCAAAATAGGAGACCTTGCCAAAAGTCTTGGTCTGCATCTTGATCATCAGCGGGATCTCCAGGTAGAGGAAGTTATATTTACGGTTTACCTGGCCGTCAACAGTTGCCTTGTTTACCTCACGGCTGTCGGGATATTTGAGATTGCCATTGAGGAACTGGAAATTAAAACCCGACGAGATGGCGTAATTCGGCGCAAAATAGAAATCCCCGACAAAGCCGACCGTAGCCCCGATGGCAGCCCCGTTGGCGGCATAATCTTTGGTTCCCGGGCTCATCCAGCCTATGTTGGGCGAGACCTTCAGCCCCAGTTTGAACGGGTAACTCTTTTGGCTGAAAACTTCACTGGCAGAGACCAACAACAGGGAAATACAAAATAAAACGAATATTCTTTTCATACGATAGCGTTAATTTTTTTTGTCAGGTGTAAGCTACGAAAGTCCCGGAGACAAGTTCAATTTTCAGTTACCTGCAATGACACTGCTTTACAGGCAGCCGCAGCTATACCAACGAAACGACGAACAAAAATAGGGATTAATCACCCAACAGGGGATGAATCTTCATAATTTTATCCAAAAATAATCAACCATGATTTTCGTTTGACACCAGGGAGCTTTTTTTGCGTCGAACGATTACCTTTGCCTTTCGCTGGCTGGCCTTGGCAACTGGTCTGATTGGTTTCAGGATGATATAATGTTTCCCTTGTGTTCATTGTGCCTTCATTGTGCCTTCATTGTGTCATCGTGGTTTACCTTTGCCGGTGATGTTCATCATTTAACTGACAAGATATGATTTTATTGAAACGGGTTTTCCTCTTTATTGCCTTGTTGAACATGGCTCTGTTTTCAGGATGCGGTCCGGCAAAACACCGGTTGGATGTGGATATTTCAAAAACAAGTCTGCCTGAAATCAGGATTCACCGATACGATCTTGACCTGTTCAGGGTTCACCCCGGGCGGTTGCAGCACGATCTGGAGGCGCTGAAACCATCCTACCGTTTTTTCCTGGGCACCGACCTGAACGATGCGGGCAAGTTGGATGAAATGAGAGCCTATCTTGAAAACCCGCGCACCGTTGCTTTCCAGGCAGCCGTAGCCGGCCGTTATGCCGATATTCGCCAGCTGGAGCATGATCTGACCGATGCCTTCCGACATTTCCTCTATTATTATCCCGGTGCAAAAATACCCAGGGCCTATGCCTATATCTCCGGGGGGGATTATGATTTTCCCATCCAGTTTGCCGATACCGTGCTGCTGATCGGGTTGGACAACTACCTGGGAAAGGATTTTAAACCTTACGTCTCCGACGGACTGCCAAACTACCGTATCCTCAGGATGAATCCCGAAAATATCCTACCCGATTGCATGAAGGTATTGTCAACCGTTACAGATCCTGAACAGTTGCCGGGCAACACCATGCTGGAGCAGATGGTGGAGGCAGGCAAGCGCCTGTTTTTCATCGATGCCATGATCCCGGCGGCAGGCGACCGCTTCAAAATCGGTTATACGCAGGCCCAGTACGACTGGATCGTTAAGAATGAAGCGCACGTATGGGCTGCCATTATTGAGAACAGGATGCTGTATGCCACCGACGGGAAGTTGATCCGCGCTTTTATGGCCGACGGCCCATTTACCGCCGAATTTTCAAAAGAGGCTCCTCCCCGGCTTGGCGAATGGCTTGGCTGGCAGATCATCAGGCGGTATATGGAAAACCAGCCTGGCGTTTCCCTGCAGCAGCTGATGAAAGAAAAAGATGCCCAGAAAATTCTTACCACCTCGGGTTATAAACCTGAAAAATAACCGGTAAGGCGATAGCCGCGCCTAACCGGTTGACACGGCATGCATGCCGTGTCAACTACCAGTTGTTAATAACTTTTATCATTTTTCATATTACTTTTTGCCTTCAAAGCTGATTAAGTAATAAAAGCTTATCATGCTGGTAAAGACATTCGGCAGCGCCGTTTTCGGCATCCAGGCCATTATGATCACCGTTGAGGTTTACATGGACCAGGGAATCCAGTTTTTCATGGTCGGCCTGCCCGACAATGCGGTGAAAGAGAGCCATCAGCGCATCGAGTCGGCGTTACGCAACAACGGCTACAAAATTCCCGGGAAGAAGATCATCATCAACATGGCCCCGGCCGACATCCGTAAAGAGGGTTCATCCTACGACCTGACCATCGCCATCGGGATCCTGGCGGCCAACGGGGTGATTAAAACCGACAGGCTGGAACAATACATGATCATGGGGGAACTTTCGCTCGACGGTGGACTGCTGCCCATCAAGGGGGCCCTGCCCATCGCCATCGAGGCGCACCGGCGTGGCTTCAAGGGGATCCTGATCCCGGTCCAGAATGCGCAGGAGGCAGCGATTGTGTGCGAACTCGATGTATACGGCATTGCGTCGTTGCCGGAGGTGATCGCCTTTTTCAATGAGACGGAGGTTCTCACGCCTGTTCGCATGCGTGAGCCTGAAGATTCCGCGGTTTCATCGTCGCGCACTGAGTTCGACTTCGCCGATGTGCGCGGCCAGGAAAATATCAAGCGGGCGCTGGAGATCGCCGCCGCCGGGGGGCATAACGTGATCCTGATCGGTCCGCCGGGGGCGGGCAAGACGATGCTTGCCAAGCGGTTGCCCTCCATCCTGCCGCCACTGAACCTGCACGAGGCGCTGGAGACGACCAAAATTCACTCGGTCGCCGGGAAGCTGGGTAGCAACCGGTCACTCGTATCCACGCGTCCCTTCAGGGCTCCTCATCATACGGTTTCGAACATGGCCCTCGTCGGGGGCGGCAGTATTCCCCAGCCGGGCGAAATTTCAATGGCCCACAACGGCGTGTTATTCCTCGATGAGCTGCCCGAATTCAAACGGACGGTGCTCGAGGTGCTCAGGCAGCCCATGGAGGACAGGGTGGTAACCATCTCCCGGGCAAAAATGACCATTGAATACCCGGCCAGTTTCATGCTCGTCGCCGCCATGAATCCCTGCCCCTGCGGTTATTATAACCATCCCACGATGGATTGCCAGTGCGGGGCGGGGGAGGTGAAGAAATACATCAACCGTATTTCAGGTCCGCTGTTCGACAGGATCGACCTGCACATCGAGGTTGTTCCTGTCGATTTTAAGAAACTCAGCGATAGCCGGCCCTCCGAACGGAGCGAGATGATCCGCACCAGGGTGATCGCGGCCAGGCAGATCCAGGAGAGGCGTTTCGAAGGTTTGACGGGCATCTACTGTAATTCGCAACTCCCTTCCTCCATGCTGCGGCAGGTTTGCAGCCTCGGAGAGACGGGCAACCTGCTGCTGAAAACGGCCATGGATAAACTGGGCCTTTCCGCCCGTGCCTACGACCGTATCCTGAAGGTATCCCGCACCATCGCCGACCTCGATCAATGCGCCGAGATAAGGCTCGAACACCTGGCCGAGGCGATCAGCTACCGGTCACTCGACAGGGATAGCTGGGGGAGGTGATGGTTAACAGGATCCTCAATTAATCCAACATAACCCTGTATTGTATTTGATTGCGAATGAAACGACCCCGGGTGAAACATGAAAAACAGCAATTCCGGATATCATCATCGTCATTCATTTTGGTTGAAAGGATACGACTATACCAGCGAAGGTCTATATTTTATAACCATATGCACGAAAAACCATCAGCATTATTTTGGGAAGGTTGTTAACGGGAAGATGATCCTGAATGAAACGGGTCGGTTGGCAGATTTTTTTCTGGACCAGATATCCAAACATTTTAGTCAGGCGGTGGTTGAGGAATATGTGATCATGCCGAATCATGTTCATCTGATCCTGGTTCTTCATGGTGCCCGGAAAATGAAAAATAATGCCGGCGTGCCGGTTGAAATAATAGATGG
>CAIYQH010000292.1 GCA_903928285.1 uncultured Bacteroidales bacterium | reverse complement strand
GGTTGGGATGTGTGAAGGTGTGGTTGCCTATTTCATGACCCTCGTCATAGATTCTCCTGAGCAGCATGACATTCTGTTCGCAGTTTATCCCGGTGACAAAGAATGTTGCCTTAATGTTATATTCTTTGAGAATGTCGAGAATTTTGGTTGTATAATCGGGATCGGGGCCGTCGTCGAAGGTAATAGCAATCTGTTTATCCACCTCCCCTGTCTTTTTGATAACATAAGAGGTTGGCAGTGAGATATATTCCTGTTCCGCCACCAGTTTTTCGGATGTATCCATTTCCACCCGTATTACCCCGTCGCCTGGCGAACTTTTAATGTCAAGAATTTCACCAGCCCCTATATAATCCACGTTGTAAGTAGAGGCCACGTGCTCCATAACGGAAGTATTGAATGGAGTGTGGCTGAGGGAGTCGAGACCAAGACGCCGGTTGAAGAAATCCCAAACCCTGCTGTCCTCCGAACCCAGCCTCCAGAGTGCCACGCCGGCCGTTCCGAAATCCTCCGAAGCCCTGATGATGTTAAAATCGGTGCATGCATCGGCAAACCAGACCACATGTTTCAAATGGTCGTCATCCACGTAACTGTAGGTCAGGTTGTAGTTATTGTTGTCGTATGTGATTTTACCTCCATTCTCCGCGGCCCGCGTGACCGCCTCCTGGTAGGTGATATCCTCCCCGTGGTAACCCACCGGCCAATCGTACCCATAGGCCGGGATGCAGAGAATCACCTTCTCCGACTCCATTTTTCCGCATATCTCGTCAAGTGAAGCCTCCACCCATTTGATAGCGCTTACCGGGCCTGGCAGCGAGTTTGCATTGTGCTGGTCATAACCCATGAGGAAAAGGTAATCGTTGTATTTTGACAGTTCGGGGATATTGTAGTCTTCGTTGAACGCAGAGATGTCCTGCGTAACGATGAATCCCTTCCTGTGCAGGGCCCCCGATAATTCTTTCATGAAAGTAATGAGGTATTCGTCGGTGTTCTCGGTAAGCTCCTCGAAGTCAATATTCACACCCTGGAAGTGGTATCTTTCAAGCAATTCCACAACGCTTGAGATGAAAACCTGCCTTCGCTCTTCCGAGGTGATCAGGCGATGAATATTGGCCCCGTTCCATTTCTGGTTGTAAAAGTTTGAGATCATGGGCACAATGGCGACTTTTTGTCGTCTCATCACATCAAGCCCTGATGAATCTATGTTCACGGCAATCCTGTCGGAAGTGTCGGCAACAAACAGCCATTCGGGAAGCACCATATTCAGCTTTGAGATATTCTTTTTAAGCGACCAGCCCGCCTGCACGTCCCAGTTGACATAAAACGCGGCCCTCAGAGGCAATTTCAATCCCTGGTTCCGCGGTGCAGCGACTTCGAGACTGTAAAGATCCCTGCGTGGCTTTTTTCTCACCGAATCAAGATCTTTGCCAAATTCTTTCTGAACCGTGGGGGAAAAGGAGGCGGAAATTTCCTTCACGGTGAGTTTCGACAGGTTGCCGTTTCCCTGACCCGGGATGCGGACACTACCCCGGCTGAAAAGAGAGGCAACCACTCCTGCCAGCACCATGAGCACGATAACGGCACCCACTCTGAATACCCAGCGGACTCTTTTCCAACGGGTTGGTTTTGAAGACTGAAAAACCTGAGAGCTCGCGGTTCCTGTCATGACCTCACTTTTTTCCCAATGAAAAACTTCACAGTTGCCTGGTAAAGCATGAATGGTTTCGTTCCAAGCGTGCTCTCGCCGGGATCGACTATATTCCGGGGTATTTCCAGGCTGGCCGTGAAGGTGAAGTCAACAGGACCAATGCGGTATGCGACCGGTAAGGCAGGCTCAAGGTTTAGAAGCCTGAAATGACCAAGATTTGCCAGGCTGTCGGAATAAGGATCCGTGTCGGGCTTGTATTTTTTAATCATGCCGGTTGTTGAACCGGTCCCGACATTGAAGGTTGGGGTAATGGTCAGCCTGTCGTTCCCGAAAATATGGTAAATGTTAAATCCTTTTCCAAAACCGAAGGTGACCTCCACGTTGCTGGTCTTCCCCCACATGAAATATACATCAGCAGACAGGAGAAAATTGCTGTATTCATAAGAGGTGTTCAGGTCAATGCTGTTCTTCAGTTCGTTCCTGAACACAGAAGTCCCGTATAGGATCCACCAGTAGGAATAGGCCACATCGGCATTCCATCCTTCAAGAAGCTGTTTTCTGAATCCCAGGGTGAAATCCACCTGGGCAAGGGATGGGGAGACCGGATCGTTCTGTGCCGATTTAGGAACCTTTGAGAGGTGGTATCCCGTGATTTCCCCGTAAAAGCCAGTCCTGTGATAGTACCCCGCCGTGAGGAGCATCTGGTACCCTTTGATCCCCCAATTCCTGCCCATATAAACAACCCTGTTCATGAAATCCATGGTAATTTCGACATGGGAAGGTCTTTCGTATTTTTCTGCCAAGTCGTCAATGCTATCATTCCTGGCATCTCTTATGCTGTCTTTCCTTGTTTGCGCGATTTCAATGAGCGAATCCCGGGCAGTTTCACTGCCCGGCACCTGTGCGTTGGCCTCCAGCATAAGGAGGAACATCATCAATAGAGAGGTAAATCGTATCATCCTTTAAATTATCGGTATCTGTGGAAAATCCTGACTGTCTGAAAAAGCAACCTTTCAGGTGATAAAAAGCAAAATGTAAATGCTTTTCAAAAGTAATACACAAAAAAGTGACATTACCCTTATGCGGAATTAAAGAATCCACCTGCTTTGAGGGTGAATTCTTCAATAAATCATGTTGAAAATGTATCCTACGATTACGATCCCGGGATGATGTAAATCCATGCCTTTCCGGTTTTACATTCAATAACAAGGGGAAAGGAGCAGATTTATATCCTGGTTATACAATACACTGTAAAAAACTCAAAGGCGGGGAAGAAATTCATTTTCACTAGTGCCGGCGGGTACATTTTGGTGTTTTGACAGCAACCCGGTTCCTTATCCCAAAGGTGATGATTCCCGGGAAATTGCAGCCCAAAAGCAATATGGGCGTATGAAATAACCAAAAGCATTTCAGGCTTGCAAAATTATTTGACTGAACCCATTGGCCGGAAAAGGGAAAGCGAAATTATATTCAGAGGCATACCGCCCTGACTTTAATTACTGTTATTGACAACCTGGTTCCTGACATCAATCAGTTTGGCCAGCAGGCTGATGGCGATCTCCTGGGGTGTTTGCGCATTGAATTTGATCCCCATCGGCATGTCTATCGATGCAATTTCTTCGGCTGTAAGTAGATTTTCATCCAGGAAACGTTTGCTTGCCTGTTCAACTTTTCTGCGGCTCCCGATCATGCCTACATAGGCATGGGGTTTGCGCGTCACCCTGACCAGGATCTCCTCGTCGTAAACATGCCTGGGAGTAACGATGACAATATAGGTTTTATCATCAAACGAAGCCTCCTCAATTGCCTCGAAGTAATCTTTACCGATACAGGTGCAACCTGCAAAGGCAGGATCATCGAAGATCCCTTCGCGGTGATCGAACACCGTAATGGAAAAATCGAACTCCTGTGCGAAACGGACCAGCGCCTTCCCGATATGACCGGCGCCAAAAATATAGAGTTTCTGCGACGGATTGATCGGTTCAATATAGACATCCATGAAACCGCCGCAATGCATTCCGAGGTCCTGTTCGAGGTTAAAGGAGCATCTTTCCGGTTTTCCCAGGGCAATCAGCTCCACTGCTTTTTCTGCCACCTCCTTTTCTACCGACCCGCCGCCGATGCTTCCGAAAATAGTACCATCCGCACAGACGATCATTTTTGACCCCTGTTTCCTGGGCGTCGAACCCCTGGTTTCAATAACGATGCAGATCGCTGCGCGGAGGCCTGAATTCCTGATCTCTTCTGCTTTGGAAAATAGAGTTTGCATGATGAAAAAAGTTGATGATGTTAACC
>CAIYQH010000291.1 GCA_903928285.1 uncultured Bacteroidales bacterium | reverse complement strand
GCTCCCCGCGCCTGATGGCGGGCGGGGAGCGGCCGGGAAAATATTAATCCATAACCTATGCTTCGCAACAAGAGCCGCTTTATCTACATGACCCTGCTGGGGATCCTGCTTTCGTTTATCCTTGCCAAATTTGTTCCTTGTGAAAACGGACCGATCCCACGTCTCGCCGATTTCCTCCAGTCGATTATGATCACCATCATCGTCTGGGAGGGGAACCTCCGTATCGACGCGTGGTTGAACAGGCACTATTCCTGGATCAAACAACCCGTCAAACGAATCCTGATTCATCTTCCGGTCAGCGTGATATACAGTGCCCTGGTTATTTACATCCTCTCCTTTTTTGTAAACCGGTTCACCAATCAAATCTTCTTCTACAGGAAGGACTTCCTGCAGATCTCCATGATCATCCTGGGGGCGCTGGTCCTGATGTCGGTACTGTTGCTGACCCTTGAAATCAGCGCCCAGTTTTTCAGGCACTGGAAAAACTCGCTGATCGAAATTGAGAAATTCCGGGCCGAAAGTCTGCAGGCACAACTGCAGAACCTGAAAAACCAGATCAACCCTCACTTTTTATTCAACAACCTGAGTGTCCTTTCATCCCTTGTATACAAAGACCAGGATAAAGCTGTGGAATTCATCAACCAGCTGTCGAAGGTTTACCGCTACCTGCTTGATAATCAAAACAGCGAACTGGTTACCGTGGAACAGGAACTGTTGTTTATCCGTTCCTATATTTTCCTGCTTGACATCCGCTTTGGGCAGAACCTGATCATCACGACTGATATTAAAAAAGAGGACCTTTCCAGGGTTATTCCTCCGATGGCGCTCCAGATCCTGATCGAAAACGCCATCAAACACAATGAAACTTCTTCGGAATTTCCCTTATCGATATCCGTTGTTTCGGAAGAGGAGAAGATCATGGTCGCCAACAACCTGCAACTGCGCCCGCAGCATGAACCGGGATCGCAGACCGGACTGCAGAATATCAGGGCAAGGTACCAGTTTTTCACCGCCAGCCCTGTGGAGGTGATACAAAACGCCAGCTCGTTTATTGTAAAAATCCCTTTACTGTCAGCCAAATGAATGTTGTCATCATTGAAGACGAATTGCTTTCGGCAGAACATCTTTGCAACCTGCTGAAAAAAACGGATCCCGCCATCCAGGTGCTGGGGATCTTCGATTCCGTCAAACAAAGCGTTCACGCCTTTATGACGGGGTTAAAGGCCGACCTGCTCTTCGTGGATATCCATCTTGCCGACGGGTTGAGTTTCGAAATTTTCAACCAAATCTCCATAGATGCCCCGATCATCTTTACCACGGCCTATGATGAATATGCCATCCGCGCCTTTAAATTCAACAGTGTTGACTACCTGCTGAAGCCGGTCGGAATGGAGGAGCTTGGCCAGGCCATCGGTAAGTTTAAAAAATATGGCAGGAAAGATATTTCCCTTATTGCCGAAAATATCGTGAACGCCTGGCAAACCATGAACAAACAGTACAAAAGCAGGTTTATGATCAGGATCGGCGAAAGTATCGTTTCTGTAAAAACCGATGAAATTGGACATTTCATATTTGAAGACGGCATTGTGCTGCTTTCAACCGTTACCAATCATCTCTATCCCGTCGATTTCACCCTCGACCAGCTGGAACCTATGTTGGATCCTGCCGGGTTTTTCAGGATCAACAGGAAGGTGATCATCAACATCAACGCCATCCGCAAAACCGGTACCTACTTCAACAGCCGTTTGAAGATCACCGCACCCAACCTGCAGGATGACAATTCAATCGTAAGCCGCGAGCGGGTCAACGACTTCAAGGAGTGGCTGGGAAGGTAGGTGATACGCGCTTTTGCGTCTCTATTTGAAATTTATTCCCAAAACGAATAGGTAAGGATAAAAAATCGTCTCTTCGACGACTATGACAGAAGAATAGAACGCTCCATGCTGAGAACTTTCGGGCACAACCGGAATTTTTTCAACGTTGACGCTGGTTCCCTTCAACTGATGCCATCAAACACAGGGAAAAATCCTGGTTGGCCGGTCTACAGTACTGGCGGCATCAATTTGTACACCACCGGTGTCACGATACGTGAAAGCAGGGTAGAGCTGATCAGTCCGCCGATAATGACGATGGCCAGCGGTGAGATCAGCGGGTTGGTTGAGATGGCGATGGGCATCAGCCCGCCGATAGCGGTGAGCGAGGTGAGAATGATCGGCAGGAACCGGATCTCGGAGGCGCTGCGGATCGCCTCCTCCAGTGCAACACCATCCCTGCGCATCTGGTTGGTAAAATCGACCAGCAGGATGGTGTTCTTCACCTCGATCCCCGCCAGGGCGATCAAACCGATCATGGCGACAAACGACACGGAATTGCCGGTAATCCACAGGGCTGTCATGGCACCGACCAGCCCCAGCGGTATCACCGAAAGCACGATCAGGGTGTTGCGGAACGACTTGAAGAGCAGGATCAGCACCGCAAAAAACAGGAATGCGGCAACGATGATAATTCCGGCGAACCCGCCGAACGACTCGTTCCGGCTTTCAAATTCGCCTCCCATGGCGTAGGCGTAACCGGCCGGCATGGGAAACCGGCTCATCCGGGCGATCACCTCGGTGTTGACATTATCATTGAGGTATCCCTTCTGCACAAAAGCGGTGATGGAAACGGTGCGGCTCTTGTTCAGGTGGTTGACCGAGAGGGGGGAAGCCTCCATGGTGAGCGCGGCGAGCTGGTGCAGCGGAAAGGCGTTACCGGCATAGTTGTTCACATAGAGATTGTTGAATACATCCATCCTGGGTTTCCCGTCATGAGGGGTCCCCACAAGGATATCATGACCGGTCCCCTCTGCGTCGGTAAACCGGCCTGCACGGATACCTGCCACCGCCATCCTCACGGTGCGCCCGATATTGATGGTGGGAACCCCCAGCTGCATGGCCTTTTCCTTATTCACCCTTACCACGATGTCGGTGTTGAGATTACTGACAGGATTGTTGACATAGAGGGTACCCCGGGTTGCAATCAGCAGCTTTTCCACGCGGGCAGCCAGGGTTCGCAAGGTATCAAGGTTATCTCCGAAGATCCGCACTTCAACCGGGGCAGCAACCGGCGGACCCTGTTCGAAATTCTTGACCTCCACGCGTGCCCCGGCATAACCGGTCCACTTTTTCCGGAGCGATTCAATCAGTTCGACCTTTTCCTTTGCAGCCGTATGTTCTGCGAGTTGTACGAATATTTCGGCAAAATCGGTGCGGAGGTTGGTCTGGATCACGTTATAATAGACCTGCGGATTGCCCTTGCCTACGTTCGAGGCAAAATATTTCACGCGGGGTATTTTTGCAAGCTGGCGCTCAATATCGCGTGTGACCGAGTCGGTGTAGGCCAGTCCCGACTGTAGCGGTGTTTCAATACGGACCAGGAACTGGGGTTTTTCCGATGCCGGGAAGAGACTGAACCCGACAACTTTGAAAAGAACCAGCGAACCGGTAAAGAATACCAGGGCAATGCCCGCCGTGATCCAGGGGCGGGTAAGGGCCCTGTCGAGGGTTTTGGAATAGATACCGCTGATCAGCAACCTTTTAAGCCCGCGCATAAAGATATTTCCCTGCGAAGGGACTGCATGTTCCTTCAGGATGGTCCCCGAGATCAGCGGGATGATGGTAAGCGACACCACCATGGAGGCCAGCACGCTCATCATCACGGCCATGGGGAGCCCGCGGATAAAATCACCGGAGGCTTCGGGCATGAAGGCCAGCGGCATGAAGGCGATGATCAGGGTCACGGTGCATCCGACCACTGCGAGACCAATCTGCTTCGTCGCCTTTACCACCGATTCCTTCCTGCTGAAACCCAGCAGCATCCACCGTTCAATATTCTCGATCACCACGATGCTGTCGTCGACCAGCAGGCCGAGCGCTACCACCAGGCCTACGATGCTGAGCTGCGTGAGGGTATACCCGGTCATGTTGAGCAGGATGATCCCGATGGCCAATGAGAGCGGGATGGAGATCATTACCACCAACGATGAACGAAAGCCCAGCGGCAGCAAGGTAAAGGCCACGAGCAGGATGGCGATCAGGAAGTCGGTGCCCAGCCCTGAAAGCCGGTTGTTGACATTGTCGGCCTGGTCGAAATGGTGTACCAGCGCGATAGAGGGGGGCAGGCTCTTTTTGAATCGTTCGATAACAGGCTTCCAGAGCTTCTGCGTTGCCGTGATATTCTCCCCCGGTTTCTGGGCCGCCACCACGAATACACAACGGTGACCGTTCAGCCGGGTGATATAGTCGGACGACTCAACCTGCTGGTAAACATCGGCAATATCCCGCAAAAAGACATTCCTGCCATTGGCAGAATAGACGATGGCATTTTTGATCTCCTCCACACTGGTGAATTTGCCCGAAGTTTTGACATTATAAGTCCTGCTCCCGGCTTCAATGTTACCCCCGGGTATTGCCGACAATTCGCTTTCGATAGAAGCAAACACCACGTTCAGCGGGAGGTTCATCCTTGCCATCTTCTCTGGATGCAGGTCCACCCTGACCAGCTGTTCAGCCAGCCCGTGGATCTCCACGTTTTTCAGCGCCGGGATCTTTTCCAGCTCGTCCTGAAGGTTTTCCGCCTGTTTCCTGAGTTTTTCAGAGGATGCATTTTCCGAAACCAGGGCAGCCTGGATCACATTCACGCTGGAGGGGGTGATCTTCTGCACCTCCATGCTGAAAATTTCCTGTGGAAGATCCTTGCGCATGGAGTTGACTTCCCGAACCAGCTCCTGGTATTTTGACTCCACGCTGCTGTGGTGGGCATATTCCACTGTGAGCACGGCAATTCCTTCCCCGCTGCGGCTTTTGATACGCTTGATATCTTCGAGCGAATATAACTTTTTCTCCAGCGGGTTGACCACCAGCTCCTCCATATCCCTGGGGCTGGTACCCGGGTAGATGATCACGACCGGGAACATCGGGCTTTCCATCTCCGGGTCCTCCGAACGCGGCATATTCAGGATGGTGGTGATTCCCAGCACGACAACCATCAGGAACATGACCAGCGTAAACTGTGGATTTTTTATGGCTAATTCTGTGATTTTCATTGGATGTTTTTTATTTTTCCGGGCCACCCGGGATTTCCTGTATGGCCAATTACGGTTCGCTATTACCGGTTAACAGGGCTTTTCCATCAGCCTATTGATCAGTGAACGACGGTGATCGGGGATTGGTCGGTAAGATAGGCGCTCCCGGTGACGATCAAGGTATTGCAGCCTTCCAGTCCGCCGTCGATCATCACATGGTCGCGGGTAATCCCTGCAATGGAGACCTTGACCCTGGAAGCCTTATGACCGTCGCTGGTCACAAAGACATAGCCCTTGTTCCCATCCCCGTCGAGCAGTGCATCGTAGGGTATTAGCCAGCATTTGCGGCCGCGCGCCGGGGTGATAACCGCCTTGCCGAACATGCCTGAGGCAACAAACCGGCCCAGGCTTGTCGACGGTTTCAGGTCGATGGTAAAGGTACCCGACACGGGATCGACCCCTTCGGACTTATGCATGACAAATGCCCCGGCTGATCTCATCTCCGGAAGGTCGGTGCTGATTACAGCCGGGTCGCCGATGGCCAGGCTGCTCCATTGGCCGTCGCTGACAGCCACCCGCAGGATCCAGTTGCCGTTGCCGGCGCCATTGGTCTGGAAAACAGGTGTTCCCGGCCCGACTACCTGCCCCTCGTTTACAAACTTTCGCAGGATGAAGCCATCCCCGGCAGCCCTGATTTCGGAAAAGGTCCTGTTGAATTGGGCCGCCGTCAGCTGTTCGCGGGCGATGTCGAGTCCGGTGGCTGCATTTTGAAACTGCTCGAGGGTCACCACACTGTCGCGGTAGAGATTGCTGACCCGTTTATAATCCCGCTGCGCCTTCTCACAGGCCAGCGTTGCCTGGGTAACCTGCGCGGCAATCTCGGTCAGGTCGAGCGTTGCCAGCAGCTCTCCCTTTTTAATGGCATCGCCCTCCCTCACGAACAAACGCTGGACGACACCCCCTGTTTTAAAAGATCGGATGGTCTCGTCGTCGGTGGTGAAGCTGCCGGAGGAATACACAGGTTCGCTGACCACCTGTTGGGAAAGGGTAACGACCTTTACGGGCACAGGAGCGCCGGAGAGGTCAGGCGTATCGCCTGCCTGATGGCTGCAACCGGCCAGCATGACCGGGAATAGCAGCATGTATAAATAGTTTTTTTTCATGATCTTGGATTATTGAAGCGTGGAGGATGCGGTTTGACGTTTCAGGTCGGTATAGGCCGACAATACCTTGTACCTGTTGAGTTTAACCTGGATCTCGGAAGCGGTGAACTGGTTCCTGGCATCCATGAATTCCAGCAGGCTGTTGATGCCTTCGGTATAGCCCTTTTCCACGAGGCTGAAATAGGCGCGGGCGCTCTGGTATTGCTTCTCAGAGGAGGAAAGGTTTACCATGGCCGTATTTAGATTATTCCTGGCCATGTCGGCTGCAACTTTTATCTGGCGGCCCGTATTTTCCATCCGGATGGCCAGATCCTCCAGGTCAAGCCTCGTCCGGCTGATCTTTGTCCTGTTGCGGAACCCTTCGAAAACGGGCACGGTTACCCGCAACCCGGCCATGAAATACCTGCTTTGGCTGTCGAACGCCCAGCCGGAGGCCTGGGAACCCAGGTCGACAAAGGTGTTGACTTTAGGCACAGCTAAGTTCCTGTTCATGCTGAGTTCCGAATGGCGGATGCTGATGGCGGTACTGATTTCCCTCAGTTCGCTTCGGTTCCCAGTTGAGGGGTCGGCCGAGAGCGACTGCGTAAGATCGTCGGGGAAGGGCTGAATTTCATAATTTACAGAATCGGAAAGGGAGCGGTTCAACAGGAAATTAAACCACGCTCGTGCATTCTTTTGCTGGTTTTGGGCCTCCCTCAGCCTGGAGGTTATGACCTCCGTTTCACTTTCAGCACGGAGTACATTTGCAGGCAAACCTTTACCATTCCGCACCAGTGACTGGTTTACCTGGAGATTGCGGTTTACAAGCGCCATCGCGCTCTCATAGATTTTTTCGGCATCGGTTGCAAGGCAGAAATTATAATAGGCAGTCTCAATCTCGCGGGTGAGCTCCTGGCGGTAGATCTCGATCTCATACTCCGCCAGGCGGATCTCCCCCTTTTTGATCCTGTAGTTATAATAAAGGTCGGTATTCAGAACAGGATATGCCACGCGGATGCGGGCATCATAGAAGTTCTGCGGCAGCAGCTGGAATTCGCTGTTGGCGATCGTGGGAAATTTGGCGGAATGGGTTATCTGGTTGAGTGTCGAATAGACCGGGTTCAGCAGGTCGCCCACCGGAAACGAAATGGTTCGCCCCCCTTCGGCCCAGGTATAATCGCCTGTAAAACCGGCCGACGGATAAAACCAGCTCCTTGCCTCCTTCAGTGCCTGCAGCCCCTGCTGAAGGGTGATGTTTTTCTGTTTCATTACCAGGTTGTTGGCCATTCCCTCCTCTATATACTTCTGCAGGGTGGTCTGTGCCCCGAGATGCCCGGGTAATCCCGCCCCTAGGAAGAGGCATATCCCGGTGAAGAAAATTTGCCTTATGTACATCATATATTAAATTAACATTGTTTAGTAAAATGAAAAAAATTTATAGTCCTTCGATCACCTTGACAAAAGTTTCAAAGGCCCCTCTGAATATCTCCTGTGGACTTTCCCCACTGATTCCCTTACAGCGGTCGCGGATTTCGAGGGCGACCATCCCGTGAACGCAGCTCCAGATCATAAAGGAGAGCGAGTCGGCATCGTGGCCTGCAAACCGCCCGGCGGCAATGCATTCGGCCACTGTATTCGAAAGGAATTCAAAGGTCGTCTTCCCTTCGCTCCATTTCTCTTCCTCCATCTTCTCGAGGTAGTGCATCGGGGCTTTGGCGATGAACATCAGGTCGTACATCTCGGTATTCTTCCTGGCAAAGTCGATGTAAACCCTGCCCAGGGCCTTGAGCCGTTCAACAGGATCGGATACGGCCATCAACACGCTCATCTGCGCGCCCATCTCGCGGAATCCCTGAGAATGGAGCTCATGCAGGATCTCGTCCTTATCCTTGAAATAGATATAGATCGTTGCCGGACTGTATTCGATCCGCTCCGCGATATTCCGGATGGAGGTCTCCCCGATGCCCCGCTCCAGGAACAGGCTCCTGGCTGCCGACATGATCAACGCCTTGAGTTCTGTTTTTTCCTTGGTTTTTCGTTCAGTAATGCCCATGGTGTTTTAAAATAACGCTGCAAATATAATAAACAGTGTTTATTCTTTCCAAATATTTTCCCTTTTTTTTATTGAGGAGACATGGACGGGAAACGCAATCACCATTTTGTGTGGATTGCCTGTAGGGCCATGCCATGGCATGGCCCTACCAATTTATGTTAAATTTTTGTTAAACATATTTCAGAAAAAAAACTTCATTTTATTTTTGCGCTGCAATTTAATCGGGTAAATATGGAAGTAATCGTTGATAAGATCACCAAGCGTTACGGCTTTCAGAAAGCCGTGGATAATATTTCATTTAAGGTAAACCAGGGGGAAATTGTCGGTTTCCTGGGCCCTAACGGTGCCGGGAAGACCACGACGATGAAGATCATCACCTGTTATATGCCTCCCAACGAAGGGGATGTGCGGATCGGGGGTGTTTCGGTGCTGGAAAATCCCGAAGAGGTAAAAAAACACATCGGCTACCTGCCCGAAGCCAACCCGCTTTACAAGGAGATGCCGGTGATCGACTACCTGCGGTTTGTTGCAGAGATCCAGGGAGTTCCGTCGGATAAAATCCGCGAACGAATCCTTGAAATGATCAGGATTTGCGGGCTGAAGAATGAACGCTACAAGAAGATCAACGAGTTGTCGAAGGGTTACCAGCAACGGGTCGGGTTGGCGCAGGCGCTCATACATGATCCCGAGGTGCTGATCCTTGACGAGCCCACCTCCGGGCTTGACCCCAACCAGATCGTGGAGATCAGGGAGCTGATCAGGCGGATCGGCCGTGAAAAAACGGTAATCCTCTGTTCCCATATCCTGGCCGAGGTGGAGGCCACCTGCGATAGGATCCTGATCATCAGCAAAGGCCAGCTTGTGGCCGACGGCACCGCCAACAATCTCAGGAAACAAGCCCAGGACAAGGAAATTGTAAAGGTAACCATTGAAGATGGCGACCGTGATGAGATTTACCGCCACCTGCAGCACCTCGACTCAGTGGAGCTGGTCGACCTGATGCCTGCCAATACCCAGGCCTACGAGGTTCAAAGCAAACCCGGCATCAGTTCCAGGAAAGCCATCTTCAGGCTATGTGCCGACAAGGGATGGTCGCTGACCGAAATGACCCCTGTGGAGCGTAAACTCGAAGAGGTGTTCAGGGATTTAACCATAACCAATTAAATCATTTGTAACAGGATCGATGTTTAACCACAATGACACAAAGGAGGCACAATGAACCTAAAGAAATCCATTGAGAACATTATGTAAATCATTGTGAACATTGTGGCTAAATAAAAACTGTCAAGTATTGGAACAGGATTCTTGTGAAAATCGACACCATATTAATTAAACTCTAAAAATAAAAAAACAACATATGATCAAGATCTGGATTATAGTAAAAAGGGAGCTCCGGTCGTTTTTCGATTCACTCATGGCCTACGTGATGATCGTATTGTTCCTGGGCTTCAGCGGTTTTTTCACCTGGCTTTTCGGCAACGATGTATTCCTGATGAACCAGGCCAGCCTCCAGTCGTTTTTCGGCATCTCCTTCTGGACGCTCTTCTTTTTTATCCCTGCCGTTACCATGGGACTGCTGGCTGATGAACGGAAATCTGGAACCCTCGAACTTCTCGTTACCAAGCCGGTGAGCGACTGGCAGATTATTGCCGGGAAATTCACCGCCGCATTCCTGCTGATCTGCATCACCCTGGCGCTGACCATTCCCTATTACATTACGGTAGCCAACATCGGGAAGGTTGACCACGGGGCCGTCTGGATGGGTTATCTCGGGCTCCTGTTCATGAGCGCCTCCTATATCAGCATCGGCCTGTTCGCCAGCAGCATCACCTCCAACCAGATCGTAGCCTTTTTGATCGCCCTGTTCATCGGCATCTTTTTCCACCTCATCTTCGGCCTGGCAGGCGGTGGTTCCGGCGGATGGCTGTCGGGAATCCTCGGTTACCTGAGTCTGTCAAATCATTATGAATCGATGGCCAGGGGGGTGATCGATACCAAGGACCTGTTGTATTTTCTTTCAATCATTTTCACCGGACTGATCGGTACCGAACTGGCTTTATCAAGACGCAACGTCTCCAATTGATCCTTCCCGGGTCCCTTCCTGGAAACAGCCGGGGGCCGGGTGAATATAAACACCTTACCTATGAAAAATAAAAAATCGATTTTAACTTATCTTTTACTGATCATCGGGGTGATCATCCTGGTTAACATCCTGGCCGACCGTTTTTTCCTTCGGCTTGATTTCACCGGGGATAAACGATATACTTTAAGCAAGGCAACCCGCGACATCCTGGGTTCGATCAACGAAACGGTCACCGTTACAGCTTACTTCAGCGAGGAGCTGCCCGCCGACTTTGCCCGGTTGCGCCGCGATTTCAAGGAAGAGCTGATCGAATATTCAACCCGGTCGAAGGGAAAGGTGATGTTCGAATTCATCAACCCCAACAAGGACGAGGCCTCCCAACAAAAAGCCATGCAGGAGGGGATCAACCCTGTTCTGATCAATGTAAGGGAGAAAGACCAGGTGAAACAGCAGAAAGCCTACCTGGGCGCGGTGGTGCATTATGGCGACAAGAAGGAGGTCATCCCCCTGATCCAACCGGGTGCGGCCATGGAATACAGCCTGTCGACCAGCATCAAGAAGATGTCGGTGGAGAACAAACCCAAGATAGCCTTCCTGGAAGGGCATAAGGAAAATTCGCTGAATTCGATGATCCAGGTGATGCAGTCGCTCTCGGTGCTGTATGACGTGGAGCCCGTCAACCTGAATGATACCGCCGCAAAACCTGAAAAATACAAGACCCTGGTCATCGTCGATCCAAAGGACTCCATCCCGGCTTACCAGCTGCGGAGACTGGATGATTTCCTGGCCATGGGGAAAAATATCTATATCGCCATGAACCGGGTGAACGGAAACCTTCAGACCTCCTCCGGTACGGTGGTGAATACCGGTCTTGAACAGTGGCTCGAGAAAAAGGGGATCAGGGTCAATCCCAATTTCATCATCGACCAGAACTGCGGAAAGGTAACCGTAAACCAGCAACAGGGCTATATGACTTTCCAGTCGAGCATGAACTTCCCCTATCTGCCCAACATCACAAAATTCGCATCTACTCCGGCAACCCGCGGACTTACCTCCGTGGTGCTCCCCTTTGCCAGTTCGATCGATTTCTTTGCCGTAAACAAAGAGGTCACCTTTACTGCGCTGGCCTCCACCTCCGAGAAATCGGGAACCGAAAACCCGCCTCTCACCTTCAATATCAGCCGGAACTGGCAGCAGCAGGACTTTCCCCTGTCAAACCTGACGGTATGCGGCGAGCTGAGCGGGAAGATCGTTGGCAATGCAAATGCAAGGCTTATCGTAACCTCCGACGGGGATTTTCCCGTCAACGGCGAAGGACAGCAGGCCAGGCAGATCCCCCCCGACAATGTGAATTTCATGGTGAATGCCATCGACTGGCTTTCGGACGATACCGGGCTCATCGACCTCCGGACCAAGGAGGTTACCTCCCGGCCCCTCGACCAGATGGACGACAGTAAAAAACTGTTGCTCAAATATTTCAACTTTCTTGTACCCATCCTGCTGATCATCGGGGTTGGAATCTTCCGCTGGCAGGCCCGCAGGAATACCAGGATGAAACGGATGAACGAAAATTATATCTGACCAATCGCATAACAAGGAGAAAATATCATGTTCAGAAAACTCAATACAAAGACCCTCCTGGTCCTGTTTGCCGTCCTCGGTTTACTTGCAGTGGCGGTGCTGTTATACGACCGGCACACAGGTGAACGCTCTTTTAAAAGTGAGCTGTTCACCATCGACTCGGCAGCGGTAACATCTGTCACCATCTATCCGAAAACCAAGGGAGCCGCCATGGTTAAACTCACCAAAGCCGGGAAAGGCTGGGAGATCCAAAGCCAGAAAAAGAGCTATCCTGCCGACTCCTCGATCATCCGGAACATCCTGCAGACGCTGGCCCATATCAAACCCGAACGGGTTGCCGGCACCGACCGGCAAGCCTGGAAAAGCTTCGAAATCACCGATTCCGCCAGTATCCGGGTGGTGGTGGAACAGGGACAAAAGGTTGCCGCCGAGTTCAGGGTGGGCAAGGTCTCCTTTTCACAGGACCGTAGCATGCAGGGTTATGGCGGAAACCGCGGCATGTCGGTTAAATCGCATATCCGCGTACCCGGCGATGACAGGGTATATGTAGTGGATGGCTTCCTGTCGATGATGTTCCCCGAAAACCCTTCCCAGTACCGCAACCGCATTTTGTTCAGGTTCGATAAAAACCTGGTCACCAAACTGACCTTTATCTATCCCGGCGACAGCTCCTTCGTGCTGGCCAAAAAGGAGAACAGATGGACGGTCAATGACCAGCCAGCCGACTCGGCAGCCACCGAAAAATATCTCACCTCCATCGCCAATACCATGGGAAGCGAATTTGCCGACCAAGGCGCCATCTTCCCGTCATACCGCTACACCCTTAAAATCGAAGGGAACAACATGCCGCCGGTTGAGGTGAACGGAGCGCTGGATGAGGGTTCAAAAAAATATTATGTCCGGTCCGATAAAAACCGCGAAGCCATATTCGGATCTTCAACGCCGACTCTGTTTAACCAGATTTTCGCAGGGATGAAAAGATTTCATCCTTAATATTCTTTTTCCGGGCTTTCATTGTACTTTTACACCCTGGTTCCGGGTACCCGGAACCAGTTTATTTTATTAACCAAACCCCTTGATAACATGCAGACAAAATATCTCCGGAGATGCATCCTTGTAGCCTTCGTCCTCATTTCTTATTCAACCCTGCTCTATTCGGGCAACACACCCAAAACCATCATGGAAGAGAACGTAACGTACAAATCAGGCGATATAATCCTGAAGGGATTTATCGCCTATGATGCCGCAATTAAAGGTAAGAGGCCGGTAATCCTGGTTGTTCACGAGTGGTGGGGACAAAATGACTATGCCCGGATGCGTGCCCGCAAACTGGCCGAACTGGGCTATTTCGCTATGGCAGTCGACATGTTCGGCGATGGAAAAATTGCAGCCAATCCCCAGGAGGCACAGGAATATACAAAACCCTTCTATGGCGACCCGCAATTATCGAAAACCAGGCTGGAAGCTGCCATGAGCAAGGTAAAAGACTTTCCCCAGGCGGATGTGGCCTATATCGCAGCCATCGGTTATTGTTTCGG
>CAIYQH010000290.1 GCA_903928285.1 uncultured Bacteroidales bacterium | reverse complement strand
TGTCCTTGATAAACAGGTAGCGGATACGCGTCAGGCCAACGATCCCGATATCAAAGCCTGCGGTGCCGGTGGCGGTTCCGATGGTAGTGAAGGGGCCGTCTTTGTTATTTCCACCGGAAACAGTATAGCTTTTGTTGCTTGTGCCGGACTGGTAAATTTTGAAATCGATGCCCGGTCCGTCGCAGATGGTATCTCCCATATCGAGCACAATCCATCCGAATCTTCCCATCGAATAAGGAATTGAATCGGGTCGGCCCAGCGCTCCCGGGGTATATCCTTCATCATCAAAATTATTCCCGGGGATCTGGCAGCTCATTACTTTAAATGCATAGCGTTTCGACAGCGGAACCAGCTGGAAGCCGGTAGTGGAATAGCCCTGGTCGGGGACCGAAACCCCTGAAATCGTTTTGGTTTTGTACCCGTTGGCCATTACTTTGATGGTATAGGTTCCCGGTAAGACATATTTGTGAAAATCGCCCACCATGGGGTCGGTATAAACGGGGAAATAGCCATTCACCCAAACTGATGCCGAAACCGGCGCACCGGTGAGCGAATCGGTTACCATGCCCGCCACTCCCCATCCGCACCGTTTGATCATTTCGAGCATCGAAGGCTTATTGTCGTTGTAATAGGTCATGATCTGCGAGGCGGGAGGCTGCTTATCGAGCGATATCTCCATCGACCAGCCGATATTGCCGAGGCTCCCATACAGGTAATCCTTGGTACTTCCGTTAATGGGATACATGACCGTATAACCCTGCCCGTATGTAAGATTAGTGTAGCCGGAAGTGGAAGCATATACACCGGCCAGCTGGTTGATGTGGACATAATCGCGGGAATGGTCGGCCCGGTAGCTCCAGGGATAGGAGAGGATCTCCGATCCGCTGTGAAAATTGGTATATACCACGAACTGGTTGTCGAAGATGCAATTGCGCAGGGCCTTTGTCTCAACCTGTGAAAATGCGTCGGTACTCCCCCCTTCTGCATTCCACATGTAGCCATTGTCACGGTTTATGTCAATCAGGTTGTTGTTGTATCGCGACATCGAGACACGTCCGTCGGGATTGACCATCAGGTAGAGCCAAATCTCCCGGGTATTGATGAGGTCGGTATAAACGGGATTCGAACCATAACCCAGCACCAGATCCCTGGCAAACATGATGACATTCTGCGAACCTCCCACCTCGTCGCCATGAATTCCCCCGTCGAACATGATCTCCGGCTCAGGCTCATCAACATTGACATTGTCGCTGATTTTAAGGGCTGCGAGCTGCCGGCCGCCCAGGGAGGTTCCCCAGATTACCTTTTTACAGATAGCGGGGAAATTGGTGGCAAGGCTGTCGGCAATGGCAATGATCTGCTCATAGGTGTAATAACCTGCAGGCACCAGCGGGTTATCCCAGAAGTGTTCGAAGTGGCGGTTCATATCGGGAAGGGTAACCGAATACCGCAATCCGCTGCCCTCAAGCCTCTTCAGCTCATCAGGAACCACATAACTCCTGATAAGGGAGCCATCGGAGGAGGCGGGTTCGGCGACAAGACCGAGCTGCCTGACGGTCTGCAGATCAGCCGTGGAATTTATAAAGACCCTGATTTCCATCTCCCCTTTCCGCCATCCCTGCGCCATGGCTGTAAGGGAAAAGAGGATGAGAAACAGCAGGTAAGATGTTCTTTTCATGAGGTCTGGAAAATGGAATGTTCCTGCAAAGATCGGAAAGTTTTCAGCATGACAGCATAAAAATGAGCTGGCGATACAAGCCGTTGCCTGCCCCGGTGACCCGGAAAAGCTATTCTATCACCACTTTCTGAACCTGTGAAGAGGTGGCATCGGTAACCCTGATAAAATAGACCCCCCTGGCAAATCCTTTGAAATCAAGATGCCAGTCGTTCTTTCCCGATGCCACTGTAAACCGGGTGGTACGGATCTGCTGGCCCTGGGGGTTAAGAACCTCCATCACAGCCTCCCCCTGTTTCCCGGTGAAGGAGAGCACAACCTGGCCGGTGGTTGGGTTGGGGTAGAGGGTGAGACCACTCCCGGTTTTACCAAGTTCGGGTACGCCAACTGTTCCGCTGATGTTGATGTCGTTCAGGAACAGGTTGTTGCCAAAAAAGGCGAATGATTCAAACATCAGTTTGATATCGGGTTTTCCGGCATACGAGGTGAGATCGATGGTGTAACATCCAACCCCGTAGCTGCCTCCGCACCAGTCGTTGGCCGACTGGGGATAGAAGGCTGTATTGGTCGAGGGGTGAGTCACGAATACGTTGGGGCTACCATTGGGACCCATGGCCCAAACACGGTCCCAGGTGGTTCCGCAGTCCTGCGATACCTTGATGATGAGCGAGTCGATCCTCACGCGTTGTTCGTAAGCATGCCGGAAATTGAGCGCCACCGTGCCATAGCCGCCAAAATTCATGGCAGGACTGATAAGCTGGTCGCGATGGGTGATCAGCATGTAGTTGAAGAAGTTCATCCACACTGCTTTCGATCCAGGGACTGTTCCGCCCACGGTGATGGTATCCCATGTTATGGACAGGTCGGGATTGATAATTTCCCAGTGTTTCGGATCGAATCCGTTGGCAAACGATTCGCTGAAGGGTAAGGTAAATCCTCCGTTTACGATATATTGCAGTTTTGAGGCGACAACAGGACCGCCGACCGTATTGAAACAGGACAGCTGCACATCATAGGCGCCGGGGGCGTTGAACTGAACCACCGGGTTCTGGCTGGTATTGGAGGTGCCGTTCAGATAAGTAACGCTGTTTGGCGTGAATTGCCAGTTCCAGGTGATCGGGCAGTTGGAGGTATGATCGGTGAAATGAACCACATCGGCGCTGCATAGGACAAACTTGTCGGCCGTGAAATCAGCAACCGGCAGAAGGGTGCCGCTGGCGGTAATGAAGTTGGTTTTGGTAATGGAATCAGCGCCGAATTCGTTCCAGACCTTGAGTTTTACAGGGTAGCTGCCCGGTGTGTTATAGACGATATTCCCGGGATTCTTCTGGTTAGAGGTGGCCGGGGTTCCGCCCTGGAAGGTCCATTTAAAATAGGTCGGTACCCCTGTTGACTGGTCAGTGAATGCAACCGCGCATCCTACAGGTACCGTTGAATGTAGTGTTGAAAAGTCGGCATGCGGCAGGGTGTGGTACAGGTCAGACCCCCATAATCCCCGGCCGTAAGTGCCCGCCCGGATGGCATCCTGCGAAACTGAATCATTATCGTAATAGATCTCAAGTTCGGTGATCTTTGCATTCACCGGCAACCCGATGCTGAAGGGGATCCAGCCGTTGCTGGTCTGGTCCTTGTAATAGACGCCGGCGTCGGAGCCTACATACAGCCCCTCGGGGGCATTCCGGTAATAAACGATCGTATTCAGATGCACGGCCGGCAGATTCCCGGTGATGTTGGTCCAGGTTTGCCCCTTGTTGACCGATTTCAGGACGAAATTGCCACGGGTCATATAGACCACGTTCTCATCCAGGGGACTTGCTTCAATATCCGTTATGGACCCCGATCCGATAAGGGAACTGGTGAGGTCATACCATAAAGGAGCATTGCTGAAGCAGTCATCCGTCCTGAAGAATTTGTTATCCGACCGGCCTGCATAAAAGAGGTTTGTATTGGCAGGTGAATGTTCCACCACAGCCATATCGGTCGTATTGCTCCCGGCAAGGTTGTCGGAGATCTTGGTCCAGGTTACCGGGTAGGAGGTAACATCGTTACTCCGCCAGATATTCTGGTATCCAGCAAACATCCCCTTATGGTCAGCTTCGCTGAGGCAGAACGGAGTAACCCAGGCCCCCGATTCGGTAATGCCATTGGTGCCAACGCCGGCAATATGGACCTCGTTGGCGTTGTTGACCCTGCGGTAGATGTCACCATAATAAATTGTGTGGTAGGTGTAGGCAGCATTGGTGTAATCGATGGCGCACTCCATACCGTCGCCGCCGCCGATCTGGATCCAGCCCGTGGGTGTCAGGCCATAGGTGCCGTTATCCTGGAAACCGTTGATTACCTTGTCCCGGATGGTCTGCGACTGGCCTATTTTATAGATCTGCCCGATGGTCATCCCGGCCGTCTGGAAGTTCCAGGTGGTACCTCCGTTGCCGGTTTCCCAGCATCCCCCGTCGTTGGTGGCGTAGAGGTTTCCATTGACGGGCGAAAAGGCGAGGAAATGGCAGTCGGCATGGACAGAAGGAACGCTGCAGCCGCCATACCAGTGCGAGTTGATGGCCCAGGAGGTGCCACCGTTGACCGATTTCCAGCAGTTGATACCTGCAGCGAAGATCGTTTCAGCGTTGTTGGGATCGGCAGCCAGGGCCAGGTCGTACCAGCTTTGCCCGCCGGTACCGCTGCCATCGCACGAATATTCGAGGATATTGGGAGTGGTGGACTGGGCCGTGAAGGTCAGCCCTGCATCGGCCGACCGGTAAAGTCCCTGGAAGGCGCTGCTGTTATCCGATTCCAGCAGGTAAACATAATTTGCATTGGCCGGTGTAACGGCAATCACGGCGCGCTGCCCTGCGGTGAGCCCTGCCGTGACCTGGGTAAAGGAAACGCCATTGTTGACAGAACGGAAAAAGGAGCTTCCCGATATGGCATAAACGATGTTCGGATCGTTCGGTTTGAAAAGGATGTCTTTAAATCCTCCCGATTTGGTATTGGTCCAGGTCGACCCGCCGTCGGTGGAGCGAAAAACCCCGCCACTTGTGGCTGCCAGGAATATCTGTGAATTGGTGGGATGCTGGATAATGCGGCAAACCGTTTGGTTGTTCATTCCCGTTTTGGAGTCGCTCCAGGTCAGGCCGCCATTCATGCTCTTGTAAACTCCCATGCCCGGGGCATCGCCGGCATCGCGGTCGCCGGTGCCGATCAGGATCTTGGAGGTGTTGGCATAGTCGACCACAATGGCTGAAACGCCAAGGGTCGGAATGGTATCGGTATGGGTTACCCAGGTGGCGCCGCCGTCGGCTGTCTGCCACATCCCGCCCGAAGGCGAGCCGACATAAAATTTGGCGGGATCGGTAGGATGGAAGGCCACCACATTGATCCTGCCAAGACCTTCGTAACCTGCCGGACCGGGCGCGGGAATCTGTGCCGGTCCGAGGCTTACCCACGATCCGCCGGACGACAGCGGACTGTCATAATGCCTGTATGCGTTGAAAGTCTCATCCTGCGGCGGGATAGTCCCGTCGGGCAGTATGCGCGAGGACATCATATATTCCCAGCGTTTGAAGACCTTCCAGCCGCATCCCTTGGTGATCTTACGATCTTTCCAATAACTGTTGAAGGCCCGCCGGGTCTTGAAAAAATTGGCCGAAGGATCCTGCATCATACTGATCCAGTAAGGGAAGCTGGCAGTGTCGTTAACAGCGGGTTTTGAAACAGGCTGGGAATGGCCGGCCATAACAAGGAGAAGGACTCCTGCCGTAAGAAGTAGCATTCTGCGCATATACAAGGAGGTGTTGGTTAGGATGGTAAAGGTATGAAAAAAAAGTAAATGTTGTTAATACTGTGATAATGAAACTTTAATAGTTTCTGCCCCCGGTCGAAACTGCAGGATGCCGGCAATCGCCCGGGTTGACGGGAATACAGGGCTGAAAGGTAAAGTATAAGTAACAGGCTGTCAGACAATGTTAAAATTTATTTAGCCATTGGTGTTGATATGGTAAATAATTGGTTATATTTGGGAGAATAATTATACAGGGGTTACGTCATATCAGATTTCAGTTCAATAATCCGCCCCTGAAAATGAACTTCTGAATTAGTTACTGAGATATAATATATTGATATTAAAATAGATGT
>CAIYQH010000289.1 GCA_903928285.1 uncultured Bacteroidales bacterium | reverse complement strand
GATAAAAATGGTGGACCTGGGAAATGTTAAAAACGGATTTTCTGTTTCCGACACCTATTTTGCATTGAGTTCTGTGGTTGCTGAAATGATTGAAAACAATGTCCTTCCGGTCATCATGGGAGGCAGCCAGGATCTTACATTTGCAAACTACCAGGCCTATCAGAACCTTGGCCAGATCATCAACATCGTTGCCATCGACCCGATGTTCGACCTGGGCAGTTCGGAACAGGAACTGGGCGCACAGTCTTATCTGAGCAGTATCATCCTGCATCAGCCAAACTACCTGTTCAATTACGCGAACATCGGTTACCAGACCTATTTCATTGACCAGGATGCCCTCAAACTGATGAGGAATCTCTTTTTTGACACCTACCGGCTGGGGATCGTACATGAAAACCTGGAAGAGGTGGAACCGATCGTACGCAATGCCGACATGCTCAGTTTTGATGTTTCCGCCATCCGCAATTCTGATGCACCCGGGAACGGAAACGCCACGCCCAATGGTTTTTACGGAGAGGAGGCCTGCCAGATCATCCGTTATGCCGGATTGAGCGATAAGCTGACATCCATCGGATTTTATGAGGTAAACCCCCGGTTTGACAAGACCGGCCAGACCTCCCACCTGGTGGCCCAGATGATCTGGTATTTCATCGACGGGTACTACTGCCGTGCCAATGATTTCCCCTTTAAACGTGAGGAGGATTACATTAAATACAGGGTAAGCATCAGCGACCACAAGGAGGAGATAGTCTTTTACAAAAGCAAGAAAACCGACCGCTGGTGGATGGAGATTCCCCTGCCCGTGGAACAACGGATCAAATACGAGCGGCACTACCTTGTTCCCTGCTCTTACAAGGATTACCAGATCGCCTGCGAAAACGATATCCCCGACCGCTGGTGGATGGTCTATCAGAAGCTAATGTAGCAGCTGAAAATTCAAAATCCCTGATCAGGGGAATCAGCCCTGTCTTTCAGGGTTAGCTGCCAGGAAGCTTTTCCATCCCGTAAACTTCTTTCCTGCCTCCGGTGCGGTTTTCTGGAAATAATGGCACACGGCAGCCGCAAGACCATCGGTGGCATCCATGGTTTCCGGCAGTTCGGTAATCGTCAGCAGATGGGAAAGCATCGAGGCGACCTGTTCTTTTGAAGCAGCGCCCTTCCCGGTGATGGATTGCTTTATCTTTCTGGGAGAATATTCAAAGATGGGGATCGACCTCGACAGGGCGGCGGCGATGGCCACCCCCTGGGCACGGCCAAGTTTCAGCATCGATTGAACGTTCTTCCCGAAAAAGGGAGCCTCAATCGATAATTCATCGGGATGATATTGCTCGATCAGGGAGATCATCCTTTCAAAAATAATCTTCAGCCGCAAAGCATGATCATCGTATTTGTTTAATTTTAACACCCCCATTGCAAGCAACCTCATCTGGTTGCCGGTAATGCAGATTACCCCGTAACCCATGATGTTGGTTCCGGGATCAATGCCTAAAATAACGCGTTCGCTGGCCATAGAAAGGATGATAAAACTGCCAAAATTACGGAAAATAGAGAACCTGCTGATCCAGCTGGCCATATTTATGGCAACCTATCTTTTTATTTACAAGCAGGTCTTCCATAACAGCAAGTTACCTGAACTGATAAAGACTACCCGGGATGATCTGGCTGAACCGGGGTTTCAGCTCCTGCTGCTGATCATCATCCTGATGATGGTGCTGAACTGGTGCCTGGAGACCTATAAATGGAAATACCTGATCGGGAAAATTGAGAAAGTAGGTTTTTTCAAGGCATTCCAGGCAATTTTAACAGGCGTCAGCATCAGCTCCTTCACCCCGAACCGGGTTGGCGAGTTTTTTGGCAGGGTGTTTATCCTGAAGGAGGCAAGCCACGTCGAGGGGATTCTCATTACCATGGTGGGCAGCGTCAGCCAGCTGCTGATCACCGTTTTTGCCGGGTCAGCCTCCCTGGTGATCCTGATTCCCCACCTGATTCCTGATGCGGCATACAGTCACGGGTATCTTTATTATGGCATCATCTCGATCGTGACCGCCCTCGACCTGCTGCTCCTGGCCCTTTTTTTCAACCTTTCATTTCTGAGTGCCATGAAAGAACGGATCCTGAAAAACAGGTGGGGAAACAGGCAGCATATTTTCAGGGTCTTTGCCTTTTACCGCAACCGGGAACTGGCAACCGTGATGCTGCTGAGTTTAGCCCGGTATATCGTCTTTTCCACCCAGTTTTACCTGCTGCTAAGGTTATTCAGTGTCAGCATTCCCTATCCGACAGCCATGATGCTGATCTCGCTGGTCTATTTTTTGATGGCCATAATCCCAACGATTGCCCTGACCGAATTGGGAATCAGGGGATCGGTGGCGTTATATTTTTTTGGACTCTATTTCGGACACCTGCATTCAACCCTTCCCAACCTCAGCCTGGGTGTCTTTGCAGCCTCGACCATCCTGTGGATGATCAACCTGGGGTTCCCGGCCCTGATCGGGACCATCTTCGTTTTCAGGTTGCAGTTTTTCAGGAAACCGGTTTAACACTCTGCAAAAATGGTAAGGTTATATGCACGGATTACCGAAACATTTTCAGGATATTCAACCCGGCGCCATCCTGGCCGGCTGGTAATTTTGCTGTCTGATAAATAAACAATTTCATGGGATTTGAACAGGTTTTTGATGCGCTGCTACTTTTATTTTCAGTCTTATATGGCGGGATTATCTTATGGTTTACCCTTGGCCTGATTAAGGCTGGCAGGAGTCATATAAAGTACGATGTTGCAGGAGTTTCAACGATAGTAAGGCAATCCGTTTCTGTCGTCATACCGGTTCGGAATGAAGCCGCCCATATCGAAAGGATACTGGAGGAGTTGAGGGTGCAGCATTTCCCCGTAACCATTTTGGAGATAATCGTGACAGACGATTTTTCGGATGACGACACCCTGAAGAGGGCCAGCGGTTTTGCCTCCCGGTATCCTCAATTCCCGCTGGTTTTGATTTTTCCAAACGGGCTGGACGGGAGTTGTCCCGGGAAAAAATCCGCCATTGAAAGGGCTGTACAGATTGCCAAAGGAGAGATCATCCTGTGTACCGATGCCGATACAACGCGCCATCCGCGATGGATCTCTTCAATGGCGGGTTGTTTTGCCAGTCTGCAAACACAGATGGTACTTGGTCCTGTGGTGTTAACCCATGAAATAAGTCTTCTGCAGCGCATCCAGGCACTTGAATTCCTGGGCATCATGGGAACCACGGCAGGTTCGGCCGGGCAGGGCTTTCCTGTGATGTGCAACGGAGCAAACCTGGCTTACCGGCGGTCGGCCTTCATAGTAACCGGCGGGTATGCGGGGAATATCAGGTTCCGTTCGGGCGACGACCAGTTCCTGATGAATTCGGTCATCAGGAAATTCAGCAGGAAGGCCATCCTCTTTAACCATGACCCGGAGGCCATTGTAAGAACCGAGCCGGAGGCAACCCTCATTGGTTTCCTGAACCAGCGCATACGCTGGGTCTCCAAAAGCCGGGGCTACCGCGACCCTGTTGTGATCGGGGTTGGCCTTGTGACTTGGGGCGTGCACTGCCTGCTGCTGCTGGGAATCCTGCTGGGAATTGCGTTTCCTTCCATTCTTAGATTGTCGCTCCTGTTGTGGGTGGGAAAGATGGTCGCCGACCTTCCTCCAGTATGGCTGATGAGCCGGTTTTTCGGGGAAAAGAGGTTGCTCCGGTACTATTTCCCGGCCCAGGTGTTTCAACTGGTTTATGTGGCGACCGTAGGGCTTGCAGGGCTGCTGCTGCCATACCGCTGGAAGGGACGAAAGGGGAACCGTTAGCGGACTGCTTTTTCGATAATGATCTCCGCCACGGCAAGGTCGTGCGGATGGGTGATCTTGATATTGACAGGATCGCCAGCGGCCAGGAAGATGGCTGCTCCCAGGCTTTCCACCACGGTGGCATCATCGGTGAACTCTTCCCTGAAAACCTGCCTGTAGGCCGCTTTAAGCTGCTGTACATGAAAAACCTGGGGGGTTTGCACGGCGCGCAGCGAATTCCTGTCAACGGGGATGCTCCTGCCATCCCGGACCTCCCGGATCGATTCATTGACGGGGATGACCGGGACACAGTTCCCGTGAATTTCGGCGAGGTTGAATACGCTTCGGATCAGCGCGGCTGAAACCAGCGGTCTTGCGCCGTCATGCACGGCTGCCAGTCCGTCGTGTTCAACGGCCGCGAGTGCCTGCTGAACCGAATGGAAGCGGGTGTTGCCGCCCGCGACGAGGGTACAGGGGATCGTGAAATGGTGCAGGTTGCACAGGTCAGCCCAATAGCCGAACTGGTTGCGGGGCAGGGCAAGGACAAGTGAAATTCCGGGAAAGGTTTGATGGAATGCCTGCAGGCTGTGCATCACCACCGGCAAGCCTGCAAGGAGCAGGAACTGTTTGGGAACCATGGAATTCATCCTGGTTCCGCTTCCGCCTGCAACAATGATCGCCGACTTTTTCAAAAAAGGGGAATTGGTTAAAGGATCAGCATCGGGTTGCCATAGGTGAAGAATTTATACTTCTTGTCGATGGCGATATCGTAAGCTTTCATGAGCAGGTCGTATCCCGCGAAGGCGGCCACCATCATCATCATGGGCGATTGCGGCATATGCAGGTTGGTGATCATGGCATTGGCAATGCTGAATTCATAGGGAGGGAAAATGAACTTGTTGGTCCATCCCTTGTAGGGTTTCAGGTTGCCAGCAATGGTAACCGATGATTCAATGGCTTTCATGGTAGTTGTGCCAACGGCCACCACACGGCCTTTGCGGGCCATGGAGCGGTTTACGATTTCGGCAGTTTCCGGTTCAATGATCATCTCTTCCGAATCCATCTTGTGTTTGGTGAGATCCTCCACATCAATGGTCCTGAAATTACCCAGACCAAGGTGCAGGGTTATTTCGGCAAACGAAACGCCCTGGAGTTCCAGCCTTTTTATGATCTCCCTGCTGAAATGGAGACCTGCCGTGGGCGCTGCAACGGCGCCCTCGTGTTTGGCGAAAATAGTCTGGTAGCGTTCTGCATCTTCGGGTGTGGCCGAACGGTTATGAATTTTCGGCAGGGGCGTTTCACCCAGCCGCTGGATGGTCTTCTTAAATTCGTCGTAGGGACCGTCGAACAGGAAGCGGATGGTACGGCCGCGCGAAGTGGTGTTGTCGATTACTTCGGCAACGAGCGAATCGTCATCGCCGAAATACAATTTATTGCCGATCCTGATTTTACGGGCGGGATCAACCAGTACATCCCACAACCGCGACTCCCTGTTCAGTTCACGAAGCAGGAAAACCTCAATCTTGGCGCCGGTTTTTTCCTTTTCACCGTATAGACGGGCCGGGAAAACCTTGGTATTGTTGATGATAAACACATCGCCATCGCCGAAATGGGTAAGGATGTCTTTAAATTGCCCGTGTTCAATGGTTTGGGCTTTGCGATCGAGAATCAGCATGGGTACATCGTCACGATGTTTCGGGGGCTGGTTCGCGATTAATTCTGGAGGTAAATGGTAGCGAAATTGAGATAATTTCATGGTATTCTGCCGGTTAAAAGGGGTGCAAAGGTAATGGTTTTTTCCGTAGAAGTCAAGGCTTTTTTTATACCGGAATTAAAATCAGGTGGCCGTCGGTTGAGGAGGCAACCGGAAAGTCAGGCTGTATCCATGATTGGGAAAAGCGAGGTGCCTGAATAATTTTCCGAGCGGGTCAATTTTTCAGGGGCATGATGCAGGAAATCAGGAAAAAAGATCCATGATCTGTTCACCGCTGCCGATCTGAAGGTGATGGGCATGGATACCGGCGGTATTGGCCCCTTCGACATGCATCAGGGTGTCGTCGATAAACAGCGTTTCGGAAGGGTCCAGCGAACCGTCGGATAATACATGCCGGAATAGCTGAACATCAGGCTTTTTCAGCCGGATCCTGTGCGAATAATAGGCTTTTTCAAAGAGGTCGTCGAAG
>CAIYQH010000288.1 GCA_903928285.1 uncultured Bacteroidales bacterium | reverse complement strand
TGGAGCCAATGAAGCATCCCGCTATTATTTCAATAAGGAGGCCTCCAAACTCACCCTGGCAGAGGCTATTTTCATGGCATCCATTATTCCGCGACCGAAATGGTTTAAATATTCATTCGACCCGAATGGTCACCTGCGTGAGTCCAATGCGGGATTTTACCGCCTGGTATCGGAAAAGATGCTGAACAAGGGGTGGATTACACCTGCCGAGGCCGAAAAGCTGATCCCTGACGTCGAGTTAAAGGGACCCGCCCGGCTGATGCTGAAGACAGCAGATTCCATTCCGGCTGATTCACTGGAGTTTATGAATCCTGATTAGTTCTTCCAATACCGCTTAAAGTACAAGGCCAGGTTTACCAGTGCGATCATCACCGGGACTTCGACCAGTGGCCCGATCACGGCGGCAAATGCCTCGCCTGAATTGATGCCGAAAACGGCAATGGCAACGGCAATGGCAAGTTCAAAATTGTTGCTGGCTGCCGTGAACGAGAGCGTGGCCGACTGTTCATAGGTGGCACCAGCTTTCTTGCTCATGTAAAATGAGACAAGGAACATGATCACAAAATAGATGCAAAGCGGAATGGCAATCCGCACCACATCGAATGGGATCTTCACGATATATTCCCCCTTCAGCGAAAACATCACCAGGATCGTAAACAGCAGGGCAATGAGGGTGAGCGGGCTGATGCGCGGCACAAATTTCGTGTGGTACCAGGTTTTGTCCTTAACCCTGATCAGGAAGAAACGGGTAAGAAATCCCGCCAGAAAGGGGATCCCGAGATAGATGAAGACGCTTTCGGCAATCTGCCTGATGGTGATCGCTTCGACTGCGTGGTTGGTGGGCAGCCCGAACCATGCCGGGATTACGGCGATAAATATCCAGGCATATACAGAAAACAAGAGAACCTGGAAGATCGAATTGAAGGCCACCAGCCCGGCACAATACTCGGTATCGCCTTTGGCCAGTTCATTCCACACGATCACCATGGCAATGCAGCGGGCCAGTCCGATCAGGATCAGTCCATACATGTAGTCAATGTTGAACTGCAGGAAGATAATGGCCAGCAGGAACATCAGCCCCGGGCCGATCAGCCAGTTCTGTACCATCGACAAACCCAGGATTCGCGTGTTTTTAAAAACATCGCCAAGTTCCTCATATTTTACCTTGGCCAACGGTGGATACATCATCACAATGAGCCCGATGGCAATGGGAATGTTGGTAGTACCCGACGACATGGCATTCCAGAATCCGGCAATCCCGGGGAATAACCAGCCCCACATTACCCCGGCAGCCATCGCCAAAAAAATCCAGAGGGTAAGGTACCTGTCAAAAAATTTCAGTCGTGTTTTCATTTTTATGCTTTAAGTTATGATAATATCAGCAACATCCCCCGGAACCACAATCACAGGTAGGTTCCGTCCCGCGAAGCAGTCCGTTTATGATACCGGCGGCGCATCCCACCCCGGACTTTACGGCAATGGCATTTTCAGAGCAGTTCAGGGCACAGGCTCCGCATTCCATGCATTGATCCCTCCGGATGATCCTGGCTTTCCGGTTTTCCACTGTAAATACTTCGTGTGGACAAACAATGACGCACATCCTGCAACCGTTGCATTTCTCACGGTCGAGGGCCAGGGTCACCACATTGCTGAGATAAACGAATCCGTTCATAATGTTATGAATTTTGAAAGAAGCCAACCTGCCGCCCCCAGGGCAGCCATGCCGATCTGCAAAGGGAGTGCCGTTTTCATCTCTTTCTGAACGCCTGAAAGCGAGGTAAAGGTTGAGGTTCCGGTAAAGGTCATTGCGGTAAAGGACGACAATCCCCCTATCATCAGGAACCAGGAGATAATGCTGACCGGAGTAGCGCCAAGGAAATGAATCTTAAACAGGACACTTGCGGCCAGCCATCCGATGGCAAGCCCTTTGAGTGAGAACCTTCTGAATGGAATCCACGGCAGCAGGGCCGGGGTCAGGGCCGAACCGGCCAGGTAAGCGGCAAGTAGGTTCACCATGGCTTTTACTCCATCGCTGAAGGCCAGGTCGGTGGAATAACCCCACCTGTAAAATCCCGACAGGATGAGGAATATAGCCGGGACCAGCAGCAGGTAATAACCCCCGTTGGCAAGTTCGACGGGAACCAGTTTTAGCCTCTCCCAAAGGGGGAAGGTCACCTTGCGCATCCTTTCTGAGGCGTTCAGGCCGTTTGCCATGAAGGCTGGAATATCGGCAGCCCTGACAGGCCCGTAGATGACCGAAAAGCCGGTTTGCCGCCTCACCTCGTAAGCTGAAACGCCCACTGCTCCCAGCTGCGGGACAATGATTTTATGATGGGTAACCAGTTTTTCAAGCCCGACCTGGTTGATCATCCTGGAAATCTCCTTGGTGGAGAAGGTCCCCTTGCCGGCAGCGCACCACACGTTGATCCCTTTGGTTTCGAGCACGAGCAGCCAGGCATTCATGCCTGTCAGAGCCCGTCGCACGTGATCGAAGGTGAGCTTGAAATTGGCAGTAACGAACACATGAGAGGAGGGATCCGGCGAACCTATGGCATAAATGCCGGGACTGACCCTGTATTTCATCCTGCCCACCGACCAGCGGACACGGATGGTGTTCATCAGGTCGACAAAGCTCCATGCAGTGGAAATCCCTGGGATTTTCCCTGCCGGGGTCTCCATATAACCAGTGATATATCCAGGTTCCATCTTTTCGGTAATGATTTAAAGGGTCAGCAGAAAATAAAATCCCAAGACGACCAGCGCTATCCCGCCGGCATATTTTACAACGGTACCAACGACCGAGAGGGTCTTTGAGATCTTACTCACGCCAAGACCCAGTCCGACCATCATGGCTGCCAGGGGAAGACCGTACCCGAATGAAAAAGTGGTGAGCATCATCAGTCCCCAGATGGGGCTTCCTTTTACGAATGACGCCGCCAGTATCACAGGGAAGAGCGGGTTGCAGCACGAATTGAGTGCGCTTGACAATCCTCCGATCGCCAGACCAAAAAGGATCGCGGAAAAGGCGGTCTGACCCGGCTTACCCTGTTTGACCGAAATTCCGGGCATTTTAAAGGGGAGGAGATCCATGGAATATAATCCGAAGAAAATGGAGATAAGGCCTGCCGCAATTTTCCACCAGTTGCCAAAGGATGAGCTGATCCATTGTCCGGCATAGCCAAACAGGGTCCCGATCAGGGCCATCGATACGATACCGCCGGCCAGGAAAGCTAATCCCCTTATGATTACAGTCCTGGTTTTATTGTCAGAGGCGCTGGCCCCGGAATAGCCCGCCACCACGCCGATGATGGCAAAATTGCAGCCACAGGTCACCACACTGATGATACCCATCACGAAAACGGCAATCAATACGGCAGGCGTGGCATGGTCGCTGCTTAATACCTGAGTTATCCATGGGATCATCTTACTTGCTTTTTGAACAACATGATGAACCCTTTGTCGTATCGCACGTTGTGGCTTTTGCGGTATCACAACAGGATGATCCCGGCTTGCAGGAGGCCTCCTTGCCTGGTACTAAAACCGGCTTTGAAACAAGTTTCACCGTGACAATCGCCAAAGCCGCCAGCACAATGACTGCGAAAATGATTTTCCGGATTGGATTGCTCTTTTTTGGCTGGCAGTTTCCATCTTCACAGCCGCAATCATTTTGATTTAAGGAGCCATCAGGCTGATTAACCGTTTTTCCGTTCTCTTCCATGATCTTCATTTTTAATAGTATGTATTGTTGTCACCTGATTGCAATCAGGATCACTGTTTACCTGTTTTGTCGCTGAAACCGTAATGCTGAAGAAACCGGTTCCACCCTGTTTGAAATCGTCCAGTTGCTTGTGATCAAGGTAATTTGCCAGTATTTCGTCGGGGATGGTTATTGCTTTTTGTTTATGGAGGGTAATAACGTCAGCCCATCCGCCTCACGGTCAGTTTCAGCCTTGACAGAATCCTGGTAAAATGCCCGGAAACCCGCTTTGATCTCATCCCTGACCCTGCAGTACACAGGCAACACCTCCTGCAGAGTCCCAACCGCATCGGCGGGATCATCAAAGCCAATGTGCAGCCTGTGTTTCACATTTCCAGTAAAGGCCGGGCAGCTTTCCTGCGCCCCACCGCATACCGTCACGACAAAATCAAAGGATTCGGCAAGAAAGAGGTCAACTTTTTTGGGTTTGTTCAGGGAAATATCGATCCCCGCCTCTTTCATCACGGCAACGGCATTGGGATTGGGATAGGGTGCCGGATGAGTCCCTGCAGAAAATACTTCCAGCCTTGCATCAAAGGATTTCAGGAACCCTTCTGCCATCTGGCTCCGGCACGAATTGCCGGTACATAAAATCAATATTTTCATTGGTACAAAGTCTTTTTAATTTGTTGGTTTTTTTTATTTGAATCCTGTTTTCATTTTCAATGAAATTAATTTTACCACAATGATTTCACCATGGATTTCTTTGTGTTCATTGTGCCTTCATTGAGTCATGGTGGTTAATTATTGATTCGTTTTTCGAAAATTAAACAGTCTCCCCTGATGTGAAAGTATTCTCACTACCGGTTAACGGATGGTTTCGTGCTTTGGCACTGCTGACCCTCGCCGCAATCATAGTCACAGTTGCCGCCGATTTCCTTAAAAAATGAATTGGCGATCCTTTCCATCTCGCTGATGGTTGCCGGATTCAGGCAATAGTTCACCCTGGCCCCGTCGACCGTTCCCTGGATCAATCCTGCATTTTTCAACTCTTTCAGATGCTGGTTTACCGTGGTCCTGCTTAAGGGTAGTTCGGCGGAAATATCGCCTGTAATGCAAACCCTTGTCTCTGCGAGATACTGCAAAATAGCCAGCCTTGCAGGATGTGACAGCGCTTTGAAAAGGATGGCTGCAGTTTTCAGGTCATTGTTGAACAATTCGGTTTTTGCGTATGCCATGTTGAATACAAAATTTTTATGGCGCAAATATACGTTATATTTTATAACGACGTAATTATACGTTATTTTTTTTTACCTGGAACCGGTTTTCATTGTCTGACCCGGTGGGAGGCAAAATGAAGTGGCCTGTTTTCCAGATGTTCTTACCTTTGCGACAGGGTAATGTCCGAATCAGTTCCTTTGCACAGTATCAGTAAAGTCGCCATCATCAGAAAAGATTATGAATCCATCCGGTTACGACAAATGGCCATCCTTTCAAATTGAAGGAGAGGTCACGTCAGGCTGGGATGCGATTTGTGATAAATTGAAAAGCCATCCTGTAACGGCCTCATGCGTAAAAACCATCATCGTATTTGAGTTGTATACCGGGGCAGATTTCAGGGAAATCCGCAACGGGATCAAGGGGCTCAGCCCAGTACTCGTGTTGGATGTGCGCGATGCCATGTTGTCCCCTGACAAAATAGATCGGTTAACCTTCCCATTTATCACCGGTGATGAGCTTTTTGGCTATCTGAGCTCACTGCGGATGGCAGATTTTTTCGACCCCCCGGCAATAGCCTCTATCCGGAAGCAGGTTAGTGATGTTAAGGAGGGCATCGTGGTCATTATCGGGCAGGGTGCGGCGCTGGTAGCAGGGAAATATGACCTGCTGGTATATGCCGACATGGCTCGCCGGGAGATCCAGCAGCGCATGAAAAGGGGAGAAGTCAAGGGCCTTGGCGTGGATGATCGCTCCCGACCCTTCTCACATCAATACAAACGGGGATATTTTGTCGACTGGAGAGTGTGTGACAGGTTTAAGAAGGAGTTGTTCTCTACCATGGATTATATCCTCGACACAAACCGGCATGGCGAACCAAAGATGATTCCGGCACAGCTAATGTTCGGGGCATTGAATCAAATGTCGTTGCAGCCTTTCCGCGTGGTTCCCTATTTCGACCCCGGTCCCTGGGGCGGACAATGGATGAGGGAAGTATGCGGGCTTGACAGTTCTGAGCCTAATTACGCCTGGTGTTTCGATTGTGTACCGGAGGAAAACAGCCTGTTGCTGAACGTTTCGGGTACCCTCGTTGAAATCCCTGCAATAAACCTGGTGTTTTGTGAATCACGCAACCTGCTGGGAGCCTTTATTGAAGCCAGGTTCGGACAGGAATTCCCGATCCGGTTTGATTTTCTGGATACCATGCGCGGCGGCAACCTGAGCTTGCAGGTGCATCCTGATAAAGCATACATTTTCAGCCAATTCGGGATGTCATATACCCAGGATGAAAGTTATTACCTGCTCGATGCAGGCGAGGATGCGACTGTTTTCCTGGGGGTGAAAACAGGGGTAGAGCCGGAGAAGATGACTGCGGCCTTAACGGACGCCCAGACCGGGGGGGAGCCATGTGATGAGACACCTTTTGTGAACCGCTTCCCGGCACACAAACACGACCATTTCCTTATACCTGCAGGAACGGTGCATTGCTCAGGAGCCAATGCCATGGTACTCGAAATCAGTGCCACACCCTTTATTTTCACCTTTAAAATGTGGGACTGGAACCGTATGGGACTTGATGGCAGGCCCAGGCCGATCAATATCGGTCATGCATCCCATGTTATCCGTTGGGAGCGCGACACTGCCTTTGCAGAAAATGAACTGATCAACCGCATTGAACCGTTAGCCTCCGGCGATGGCTGGCGGGAGGAACGGACCGGACTTCACCCTTCCGGATTCATCGAAACCCGCCGTCACTGGTTTTCGGTGACAGTATTCCATCATACGCATAACAGTGTCAATGTGCTGAACCTGGTTGAAGGCGGGGAGGCCTTGGTGGAAAGTCCGGCGGGAATGTTTGAGCCCTTTATCGTGCATTATGCCGAGACCTTTATCATTCCGGCCGCGGTGAAGGAATACTCCATCAGGCCCTCCGGCCTGTGGGAAGGGAAGGAAATTGCCACCATCAAGGCATTTGTAAGAGGATGATCTTCGGTATTCAAAAGGGGCGACCCTGCTTTTGGCAGCCGGAGTTAACCCGGGAAAAGAGATGAACATGAATCAACAGGTATAAATATGAGCGGAAAATTCGCCATTGGCACAGATATCGGCGGAAGTCACATCAGTTGTGCCCTGATCGACCTGGAAAAGGAGACCATCATTCCGGGAAGTCGCGCTATGCTGGAGGTTGACAACCATGCCTCCGCATCAGCGATTTTGAATACCTTCGCCCGGGCGCTGAGCCGGCCTTTGGGGCTTGTTGAAAAGGAAACCCTTGCCGGGATTGGCTTTGCGATGCCGGGTCCGTTTGATTATGCAAGGGGAATTGCCCTGTTTACCCCGGAAGTAGCCAAATATGAACACCTTTATAACGTGGATGTTGCCACAGCCCTGAAAGAGATTCTGGCCGTTGGCAATGAATGTGTGCTGCGGTTCCTGAATGATGCCTCCTGTTTTGCCCTTGGAGAGTCGTGGTTGGGGGAGGCAAGGGGATTTGACAGATCCGTCGCCATAACGCTTGGAACCGGATTTGGCTCTGCCTTTATCAAAGACGGGATCCCGGTTGTCGAAGGAACGGATATTCCTCCCGACGGATGTTTCTGGCATTTGTCATACAAAGGGGGAATCGCAGATGACTTCTTTTCATCCAGATGGTTTAACCGCGAATACAAGGGTAAGACCGGAAAAACGATACCGGGCGTTAAGGAGTTGTCCGACAGGTGGCAAACCGATCCTCAAAGCAGGGAACTTTTTACCCAATTCGGAACAGACCTTGGGCGGTTCCTGGCTCCCTGGCTGAAGCTGTTTGATGCCGGCGTATTGGTGATTGGAGGCAATATTGCGGGATCTTATAATCTTTTCGGGAATTATTTGGAAGATTCGCTGAAAAAGCAGAATTTGCACTTCCGAATAAGCCTTTCCGGTCTTAAGGAGGATGCCGCCATCACAGGCAGCGCCCGGTTGCTGGATGACAATTTCTGGCAACGGGTTAAACACTTAGTAACCAAGATGTAAACTGATTGTAAAAATGAAAAACCAGCGCTCGTTTTCAAAACTGTTACCTGTACTTTTCGGATTCTTCATCATGGGATTTGTGGATGTGGTAGGCATTGCCACCAACTATGTGAAGAAGGATTTCGCGCTGAGTGATTCGCTTGCCAACCTGTTACCCATGATGGTGTTCCTCTGGTTCGCCGTTTTTTCAGTGCCGACCGGGTTGCTGATGAACGCGATCGGCCGGAAAAAGACCGTGGTACTGAGCATGGCCATCACCTTTGCGGCTATGCTTGTCCCGCTTGCCTCGTACACTTTTACGGTGGTTCTGGTAGCCTTTGCCCTGCTGGGGATAGGCAATACGATTTTGCAGGTTTCGCTGAACCCCCTGCTTTCAAACGTGGTCCGGGGTGACCGGCTGACCAGCAGTCTTACCTGGGGACAGTTCATCAAGGCAATTGCTTCGTTCCTTGGTCCCATTATCGCCGGTTTTGCAGCAGCAAGCCTGGGGAACTGGAAGATGCTCTTTCCGATTTTTGCAGGTGTTACCCTGCTGTCGACTTTATGGTTGTTCTTTACACAGATTGAGGAAAGTCCGGTTGAGGGGAAAACATCGTCATTTTCAGGCTGTTTTGCCCTGTTAAAAGATATCACCATCCTGATGTTCTTTCTTGGGATCATCTGCGTGGTTGGAATTGACGTGGGGCTGAACATCACTGTACCCAAATACCTGATGGAACGGTGCAGCATTCCGCTGGACAAGGCAGGTCTAGGCACGAGCCTCTACTTTATTGCCCGTACGTCGGGTACCTTCATCGGCGCCATCCTGCTGGTGAAATTTTCACCCCGTAGGTTTTTTATTATCAGCATGGTTGCAGCCATTGCCGGGATGCTGGTGATGCTTGCCATGAATAATTTGTGGGCTATCCTGGTGCTGGTTTTCGTGGTAGGATTTGCCGTAGCCAATGTTTTCTCCATCATTTTCTCTGCAGCACTGATGAAAAAACCTGAACGGGCCAACGAAATTTCGGGTCTGATGATCATGGGGGTTGCCGGGGGTGCCGTCATTCCTCCCCTGATGGGGGTTGTTTCCGACTCCATGGGGCAAACCGGCGGCCTTGCCGTTCTGCTGGTGGCGATGGTATATCTTTTGTTTTGCGCCTATAGCTTGAAGAAGGCATAGACATTTCTCCTGAATCCACTCCATCTTTAAGATTTCCCGATTGGAAATTCCTGGTATTTCTATGTCCTTCCCTGTCACTTTCCCCCTTTTTTTTGCCACATAAGAGAGCTCAATTTTTTAGCTAAAAACTTGCTTTAGGCGGCAAGTCTTATTAAATTTACATTGTTAACCGGTTAACATCGGATCCTGCCATTCAACAGCCTGTCATTCGTTCTGTAATTTTTTTGTCTTTATACCGGAGTTGCCTGTTTTGTGCAGATTCCGAATAAATATAAAATGATGAGATATGAAATATCCATTGGAACAATGTTCATGCAATCCGGGAATGATCATCAAGAAAATAAGATATTGCCTGAAAAAAAATGTGATCACATGAACCATGGGATGATACTTCTCCTGGTGATGCTATGGATTGCCAGTCCGGCATACACCCAGGTTGCCATTAATTCCGAAAGCATGGCTGCAGATCCCTCTGCGATGCTCGATGTGAAATCGACCCTCAAAGGGTTGCTGATTCCCCGGATGACAGCAAGTGAGCGGGATGCCATTGTCAGTCCGGCTACCGGGCTATTGATTTTTTGCACCGACAACCAGATGTTTTACTGTAATCAGGGGACCCCATCTGTAAAGAATTGGGTCATGGTCAACAGCCCATGGAGAGTTTCGGGGGGGGATTCGTTATAACAAATTGTATATAAAATCATAATATCCAATTATATGTACAAATGGCCATCTTTATTTCTAAACAGTCTTATTATCACAATAAGTATTGAATGTTCAAATATTTGGGCACAAACTCTCTCCTCAGCCAAGATGTTAGACACATTATGTAGAGATACGTCTACTTGTATACAGGGTGATCCCTTTAACCTAAATCTCCTTTGTTCACCAACGGGTGGAGTTTATTTTGGTTCTCCTGCCATTATTGGTGATCAGTTTAATCCAATCTTTGCCAAAGTAGGGGTAAACACAGTTTTCCATGGGTTTATTAAGGGTAAGGATACAATGAAAGCTTGCTCTTTAAATGTTATGGGCTTTGATACGGTTTATAATGCAGGCGATATTGTGGGTTCAAGTAGTGTTTGTCGAGAAACCTATGAGACGTTTTATGTTTTTCCTATAAATAATGCAACAAAGTATTTGTGGAGCTTCTCTGGTTCAACTATAAATAATTATCTTACTAACGGCCCATCAATAACTCTTTTTTTTAACAACCTTTTCAATTCTGGTATTTTAACAGTTCAAGGAAAAAATGAATATTGCAAAAACCCTGGTCCTGTTTCAAGAAAGTTTAATGTAAATGTAAATTCGAAACCGAATGTTTCTATTGAAAACCTTGCAAACCCAATCGAAATAATAGATACAGTTTGTAAAAACATCCGAACTCATTATTATGTTGTTGAAGCATATATAGGTTACCAATGGAGTATTAACCATGGAAAAATTATAGGAGATAGTTTGGCAAGAAAAGTAACAGTTAACTGGGGAACAATTACTGGTGATGGAACAATAACTGTAACAGTAGAGGATCAAATGCATTGTAACGGCAGCTCAAATCGCCAAGTTTATATAACGGAGGACAGTGCTCCGAGTCCCTCAACAGTCTGGTTGTTTGGCCATAATATGCTCGTTTGCAGTGACTCAACTGTGAATTCATATCAATGGTACAACGACAGAACTCTAATTCCGGGTGCAACTGACCGATATTTTTTGGCTGACACTAATAACAGGAATTGCTATTACGTGCAAACCTGTAGCGATGCTTGTTGTAACTGGTCAGATCCCTTTTGCTTTTTTGGTGAATCGGCAGTCAGAGTATTGCCGGGAAGTAAGCTTACTGTTTATCCAAATCCAATGACTGACTCGTTTTCTCTCTCAGTGTTCCCTCCAAATTCCAAAAAAATTCGGATAGATCTTTACAACCAATTTGGAACTAAAGTCTTTGAATTTGAATTGAGTTATGGTAAATCAAATTTCAATTTATCGTGGCTTCCAAGTGGATTCTATTATTTAAAAGCCAATGATGAAACTGAGCATTTTAACATGGTCAAGATAATTAAATTATAATGGCTTACATGAGAATATTGGTGTTTTTAATTTCAGGATTGTTATCTCTTATATCTTTTAATATGGAGGTTGAAGCGCAGCTAAATAAAGGAGTGCATGAAAAAATTGTCAAAGCCGTTGGGGATTATATGGGCTATTCTTCTTTAGGAAGGGTAGGGAGTTCTTTTGTTGACGAAACAACAATTACATCATTTAAAAACCTATTCGAACCGGATGCAAATCTGTTTTGGGATTTATATAAACCAGGATCGGCCAAAATTATTTTTTTGTTGACAGTAGATGAATATGTTGACTCTGTCCTCAAAATATACCGGGGCCGAAAACCGGTAATAGATTATAGTAATTGCCATATTGAGTTAATGGTTAACGGAAAAGCAGCAATTGTATATCTGCATAAAAACAATTATTTACCTGGT
>CAIYQH010000287.1 GCA_903928285.1 uncultured Bacteroidales bacterium | reverse complement strand
TACTTACCCCCTTGACAACATTTCTCCGAGTTGCTCTTTCCTTGAAATGCTGGATATCCTGAACGAGGAGCTTATCCTGAAGAACGAGGATCCAGTGGTTTTCGACCACGATTGCAGGGAAGGAATCTGCGGAATGTGCAGTTTATATATCAATGGCCGTCCCCATGGCCCCGACGATGCTGTAACAGCCTGCCAGCTCCACATGCGGAAATTCAAGGATGGCGACACCATCGTGATCGAACCCTGGCGTGCCAGGCCCTTCCCCGTGATCAAAGACCTGATGGTTGACCGCTCTGCCTTCGACAAGATCATCCAGGCAGGAGGATATGTCTCGGTAAATACCGGAGGAGCCGCCGAAGCCAACAATATCCTCGTGGGCAAGGAAAATTCGGAACTTGCCATGGACGCTGCCGCCTGTATCGGCTGCGGCGCCTGTGTGGCCGCCTGTAAAAATGCATCCGCCATGCTTTTCGTTTCGGCCAAGGTCTCCCAGTTTGCTCTTTTACCGCAGGGCCAGGTGGAAGCTAAGGAGCGCGTTAAAAAGATGGTAAAAACGATGGATGAACTGGGTTTTGGCAACTGTACCAATACCTATGCCTGCGAAGCCGAATGCCCTAAACTGATTTCGCGCGCCAACATTGCCAGGATGAACCGCGAATTCCTCTGTGCAAAAGTCAGTTAACCATACCTGAATGATGGCTGGAAGTTGAATTCCGCTTTTTGTTTATAACTTTTTCAATTTTCCACATTACTTTTTCCTGTTTAACCGGATTAAACAGAAAAAAGCCATGGAAACATTGCTCCGGTTCGAGGTAGTCGAAATTGATTCAAAAATCTTTTTCGCAGGCAAAAAGAGGAAAAAACTGAAATACACCGTTCGCTCCATTTCCCTGCTTGCCTATCCTGTTTTGTTCAACGGGAAAACTGTCACACGTTCGGTTCCTGAAATTTTCTGGCAGTAAGGGAACAAGAGGAATTTCTCCGGGAACGGAATTTCCGAGTTCTGCCGGACAGGGAAAATACCTATTTTTGCAACCATAATCCTGATGGGTTGTTATTGGTGCAACTCAGTAAAATCGCGTCATGAAATTCAGTGAAATAGAGGGCAACAAAGAGATTAAACGACAGCTTATCCAGACGGTCCTTGACCAGAGGGTGAGCCATGCACAGCTGTTTTACGGGCCGGAAGAGAGCGATAAACTCGCCCTGGCTATCGCCTATGCCCAGTTTATCAACTGTACCGGCCGTAAACTGCCTCCCCCCACTGCCCAACGTCTGAGTCCGGATGACGAGGTGGATTCATGCGGCATTTGTCCCTCCTGTGTTAAATATCAGAAACTGGTTCATCCCGACCTCCACTTCATATTCCCGATTTCCACAACAAAAAAGGTAACCAAAAATCCGCAAAGCAAACATTTCATTACAGAATGGCGTAATTTTCTGACAGAAAGCAATTTCCATGGTGGACTACAGCGTTGGTATGAGGCCATGGGTATTGAAAACAAGCAGGGCATCATCAACAGGGACGATTGCAATGAAATAATCACCACGCTGAGTTATAAAAGCTATGAATCCGATTACAAGGTGATGATCCTGTATATGGTCGAAAAGCTCTTTTATGCCGCAGCTCCGAGAATCCTGAAGATCCTGGAGGAACCACCCGACAAAACCCTCTTCATCCTGATTTCTGAGGAGCCCGACCAGATCATCAGGACGATCCTCTCGCGGACACTGATGGTGAGGATTCCCAGGTCGGACGTTGCCCGGAGAGCTCCTGCTGAAGATGAATCGGTCCATTTCCTCACCATGAGGGACTGGCTTAGACATTGTTACGCAGCCAGGATCCCGGCATTGCTAAGCTTTTCGACCGAAATTACAAGAGGCGGAAGGGAAAAACAAAAGAGTTTCCTGATCTATGTGCTGAAAATTATCGGTCAATGCGCCACGGTGAACTACCGCGGGCTGCTTCCTCCGGGAGCCGAAGGCGAGGAATTGGACTTCTTTCAGAAATTTCCTCCCCTTATCCCCTCCGATAAACTCATTGCATTCAACAGCCTGTTCAACGACGCCATCTACCACATCGAACGAAATGCCCATGGTCCGACCCTCTTCCTCGACCTCTCGTTGAAATTAGTACAGCAGTTTAAACCGAATTTTGTACCTTTGTAAGGATTTTAACCTTTATGGAAAACGCAGAAGAGTTACAGGTACAACCCGAAGGAGTACAACCGCAGGAAACCTATGTGGAGGATCCCTCTATTTTTAATTATTCTCCTGCCAAACTACCCTACAACCCTTTTTTAACGCGGGGATGTTGCCAGCCTCCCAAACTCTTCCAGAAAAACGACCTGGTATTTCAGCACCGTTGCAGTAAGTTTGATTCTTTCGACTGGCTTAAGGATATCCCTGTTACAGACGGGGCCAAAAATCTCGACCTGGTCGAAGTCAGGTTCAAAAACAGCCGCAAGGATTATTTCAGGGTCCCACCCGATATGGAACTCATCGTCGGCGAGATTGTTGCCGTGGAGGCATCGCCGGGACATGACATTGGCATTGTCAGCATGGTCGGGGAGATGGTTCGTTTTCATCTTCGTAAAAAAAATGTCGCAGGCACCGACGATGTTAAAAAGGTCTATCGCAAAGCGCGTCTCGCAGATATCGAAAAATGGATTGCTGCCGTAGAGATGGAGACCTCCATTATGTTCCGGTCGCGCGATATTGCCGATAATCTCGGGCTTCAGATGAAGATCAATGACGTGGAATTCCAGGGCGATAACACCAAGGCCATCTTTTATTACACCGCCGAAGACCGTGTCGATTTCCGTGAACTGATCAAACTGATGGCCGAAGAATTCAAGGTCCGCATTGAAATGCGCCAGATCGGGGCACGCCAGGAGGCAAGCCGCCTGGGGGGCATCGGATCGTGCGGAAGAGAGTTATGCTGTGCCACGTGGATGAGCGATTTCAAATCGGTTACCACCAATGCCGCCAGGGTGCAGCAATTGTCGCTGAACCCGCAAAAATTAGCCGGGCAATGCGGAAAACTAAAATGCTGTCTTAATTACGAGTACGACTCCTATGTTGATGCATTGAAAGGCATCCCTTCGACAGAAGTCCGGCTTAAGACCAAACACGGGGATGCCTTCCATCAAAAAACAGATATTTTTCAGAAAATCATGTGGTATTCCTATCTGGCCGACCCCGGCAACCTGCTGGCCATCCCGGTTGACAAGGTAATCTCGATTCTGGAAGATAACAAAAAGGGGATTTTGCCTGATAAACTTGAGGATTTCACGAAAGTGATTGAGAAAAAATCTGAATTCGAAAGTGGAGCAGGCCAGGATGATTTGACCCGTTTTGATCATTTATAACAGTTGCCTACCAGTACACCTCCAATATGCCATTAGCCCGGGGAAAGAATCTTCTTCTGCTTTTAACCCTGTTCACGGGGTTGCTGATCTCCTGCGACGCGAAGCGGGTATATGATGAAAATATCATCGTTGAAAACAATTCATGGAATGTACATAACAAGATGCGATTCGACGTTACCATTCCCGATACCAATCAACGGTTTAATGTCTATCTGAAGGTCAGGAATGCCCTGGAATATCCCTACAGCAATCTTTTCCTGTTTATGAACACTGTTTTGCCCGATGGCCGGATCTCCCGCGACACCCTTGAACTTACCCTTGCCGATTATGATGGCCGCTGGCTGGGATCGGGCATTGGCAGTGTCAAATTCAGCAAGTTCCTTTTCAGGAAAGGCATCCGGTTCAAGCAAAAAGGCAACTATCGCTTTGAACTGGAACAGGCGATGCGGGTCAATGAACTGAAAGGGATAAAGGATATCGGCATGCGTATTGAAACTCAATAACGACCTGAATTAACAAACCTATTTTCTACAGCATGCCAAAACATGTTTCACAAAATTCATCCGGCAAAAAGTATCTGAAAGGATTCTGGATAACTTATGTGATCGGAATTTCCATTATCATCCTCTTCTTTATGTGTGTCGGATTTGGCCTTTTCGGAAAGATGCCGACCTTTGATGAGCTGGAAAACCCAAAGAGTAACCTGGCCACCGAAGTTATCTCCAGCGACGGGAAACTATTAGGTAAATATTATATTGAAAACAGGTCGAACACCCCCTACCAGGAACTCTCACCTAATGTGATCAACGCACTGATCGCCACGGAAGACGCCCGGTTTGAGAAACATTCAGGTATAGACGCCATCGCCATGTTCCGGGTTGTGTGGGGGATGGCAACAGGATCCTCCAAGGGAGGCGGCTCGACCATCACCCAGCAGCTTGCCAAGAACCTCTTTCCGCGGAAACAGAACAGGTCCTTTACGGAAACTGCCCTGATCAAATTCAAGGAGTGGATCACCGCTATCAAACTGGAACGGAACTACTCCAAAGATGAAATCCTGGCAATGTACCTGAATACGGTTGATTTCGGCAGCCAGTCGTATGGCATCAAATCTGCTGCAAAAACCTATTTCAACAAGGAGCCCGGACAGGTCAGCATTGAGGAGGCAGCCATGCTGATCGGCATCCTGAAGGCTCCCACCTGGTTCAGCCCTGTGCGGAATCCTGCGCGTGCCTTCGAACGAAGGAATACCGTGATGAACCAGATGAGGAAATATGATTATCTGACAAATGCCCAGTTTGATTCGTTAAAGGTCATCCCTGTCAACATGGCCAACTACCGTTTACAGGATCATACGACCGGCATTGCAACCTACTTCCGCGAATACCTCCGGATGGTGCTGGCCGAATGGTGTACCCAGCACCCGAAGGAGGATGGGACGCCCTATAACCTCTACCGCGACGGGCTGAAAGTGTATACCACCATCAACTATAAAATGCAGGATTATGCCGAAAAAGCAATGCAGGAATACCTCGGAAAAGAGCTGCAGCCGGCATTTTTCAAGCACTGGAAGGGCATCCCGAATGCCCCGTTTGCCTTTGAAGCAGGTTCGGCAAAAAAAGAGACCGACAATCTGTTGCTCTCTGCCATGCGCCGTACCGACCGCTACCTCCACTATAAGAAAGGGGGTAAAACCGATGCCCAGATCCTGAATGATTTTAAAACACCTGTTAAAATGAAGGTCTTCTCCTATCGTGGAGATATCGACACCATCATGACGCCGATGGATTCGATCCGTTATTATAAATTTTTCCTGCAATCAGGGATTATGTCGATGGACCCGCATACCGGCTATGTCAAAGCCTATGTTGGCGGGATCGATTACCGTTTCTTCCAGTACGACCATGTAAAACTCAGCAAACGGCAGGTAGGGTCGACCTTTAAACCCTTTCTCTATACCCTCGCCATGCAGGAGGGGGAATCGCCCTGTTCCCGTTATCCCAACGTTCAGCCTGTCATCGACCTTGGAAACGGAGAGGTATGGGCTCCTGAAAACACCAGTGAGGAGCGGCTTGGACAACAGGTTACCCTCCGTTGGGCGCTTGCCAATTCAAACAACTGGGTATCCGGGCAGCTTATCAAGAAGTACTCGCCAAAGGCTGTGGTTGCCATGGCCCATAAAATGGGGGTTACCAGCGACATTCCTGTGGTATATTCAATCGCACTGGGATCATGCGATATCAGCCTGTACGAAATGGTTGGCGCCATGAGCGTGTTCGCTAACAAAGGCGTATATATTGAACCTGTGTTCATCAACCGGATTGAGGACAAGAATGGCAATGTACTCCAGACCTTCACGGCCAAATCGCAGGAGGCCATCAGCGAAGAGACCGCCTATCTGATGATCCAGCTGATGAAGGGAGTGGTTGAAGAGGGTACCAGCATCAGGTTAAGGTCAAAATACGGATTCGACAATCCCATCGCGGGAAAAACAGGTACTACCCAGAACCAGAGCGATGGCTGGTTTATGGGGATCACCCCCGACCTGGTTACAGGCGTCTGGGTTGGATGCGAAGACCGTGCCGCGCACTTCCGTACCATCGCCCTCGGCCAGGGGGCCAACATGGCCCTGCCGATATGGGCCCTCTACATGCAGCGCGTATATGCCGACTACAGCCTGCACATCTCAAAACGTGATTTTGACAGTCCCTCCAAGCCTCTCAGCGTTGACCTCGATTGCGGCGATGAAAATGCCCCCCTGCCGGTGAAGGGAAAAAAGAAAAAACATACGATCGACACCGATGAGTTCTGATCTGTAAACCATGTACTTCCCCTCCAACTTCGAACAAAAACTCGGCTTCGACGTAATCCGTCAGATGCTCAGCGACCATTGTCTCTCCTCTCTTGGCAGGCAATGGGTTGATAAAATAGCATTTTCGACCGATGCCGCCGAAATTTACGAATGGCTGTTACAAACTGCCGAATTAAAAGAGATCCTGCAGTTTGAGGAAAAATTCCCTTCCCAGGACTACTATGATCTTATCCCTGAGTTGTTGCGGATCAGGATTCCAGGGACCTACATGGAGACAGACCAGCTTTCGGAACTCAAGCTCTCCGTGACCACCATCGCCAACCTGCTGCTCTTTTTCTCCGGGAAAAGAGAGAAATATCCCGTGATGTATCGTTTAACGGGTGGTGATGAGGGATCGAACGGCCGGGAACCGCCCGACCGGATGATCCCGGTTCTGCAGTCGCTGATCGGGCAGGTTGAACGGATTGTCGACGACAAGTCGGAGATCAGGGATTCGGCCTCCCCGGAGCTGAACAGGATCCGGAAGGAAAAAAAGATCCTGCTGGCCTCGGTAGAGCGAAAGATCCTGCAAAGTTTCAAACTGGCCCGGCAGAGCGGCTGGACGCCCGACGACGCCGAAGTGACCATCCGCAACGGACGGCTTGTCATCCCCATGATCAACACCCATAAACGCAAGATCCAGGGCTTTGTGCATGACGAATCGGCAACAGGGCATACCGTCTATATCGAGCCATCTGAAATATTTGAGACCAATAACGAAATCCGTGAACTCGACTATGCCGAACGGCGCGAGATCGTGCGCATTCTCATCGTTTTTGCGGCGATTATCCGGCCCGAGATCGATCTTCTGGTACACGCCTACCAGTTCCTCGGCCAGGTCGACTTCATCCGCGCCAAGGCCTGGTTTGCCATCACCATCAATGCCTATATCCCCATTCACCCTCCCCTGCCGGCTTCTGACCCTAAACCAGGAATAAAGGCGCCTCCTGCATTCTTCTGGAACCAGGCCATCCATCCGCTGCTCTACCTGTCGCATAAAAAACAAAAAAAGAGTATTATTCCCCTTGATATCGCGCTGAATCCCGGGCAACGCATCCTGATCATCTCCGGACCGAATGCCGGGGGAAAATCGGTGTGCCTGAAAACCGTAGGACTGGTTCAGTTTATGTTTCAGTGCGGCCTGCTGCCCCCCATGCGGGAAGATTCGGAACTCTGCGTTTTCAATAAAATTTTTATCGACATCGGTGATGAACAGTCCATCGACAACGATCTCAGCACCTATTCATCAAAACTGATCAACCTTAAGTTTTTTATCGAAAACATCGACGACCATTCCCTCTTTTTAATCGATGAATTCGGAACCGGCACCGATCCCTCGCTTGGCGGCGCCATCGCCGAAGCCACGCTGGAGGCCCTCAATGAAAAAGCTGCCATGGGGGTCGTTACCACCCATTACTCAAATCTCAAACTGCTTGCCGGCCGGGAACCAGCCATTGCCAACGGCGCCATGCTGTTCGACCTGAAAAAATTAAGACCCTTATACCAGCTGAAAATCGGGAAACCAGGCAGTTCATTTGCCCTTGAAATTGCGCAGGAGATCGGGTTCCCCGAAAGCGTGCTGAGAAATGCAAAGCGTAAAACCGGGAAAAGCCAGCTTAATTTTGACCGTGAACTGCAAAACCTGGAGGTTGAAAAACAGGAGATAAATTCAAAATACAGCGAAATAAAAGTTGCCGATGAATTTCTGGCCGAATTGATTCATAAATATGAAAAATTAACGGCCGAACTTGATGCAAAGAAAAAGGAGATCCTTGAAAAAGCAAAGATTGAAGCAAAGCAGATATTAGATGGTTCCAATAAATTAATTGAAAAAACCATTAAGGAGATCCGCGAATCTCAGGCCGAGAAATCGCGGACAAAAGAAATTCGCGCTGAATTATCTTCAAGCAAAACAGAACTGTTAAAGGAAGAACCTGTTGCCGTCACAGCCGACGCTCCAAAACCCGAAAAGGCACCCGGGAAAACGACCATCCTGCATTCAGGTTCCACAACCAGGAACCCCTACCAATCGTACATCAACGACCTGCAGTCAAAACTGACCAATTACACCCTTACGCTTGACCTGCGCGGCAAACGGGTCGACGAAGCCCAGGCAATGCTGCAACGCTATATTGATGATGCCATCCTGTTGTCGATATCGGAAGTCCAGATCCTGCATGGGAAAGGGAATGGGGTGTTACGACAGGTAACCCGCGAATACCTGCGGTCGCAGAAGGAGGTAAAATCGGCCCGCGATGCTGCCATCGAACAGGGCGGCGCTGGCATCACCATTGTAAGTTTCCGGTAAAATCTACTCCGTTATCCTCATTTTTTAGGGCTCCCTTTGTTATTGTGTTAAAAGATTGTATCTTTGCACCCCAATTTGAAAACAAATATTGAACATGGCTAATCACAAAAGCGCAGAAAAACGCATCCGCAACACCAAAGCAAAACGCACCCAAAACCGCTATCAGGGCCGTACCGTGCGTAATGCCGTTAAAAAATTACGTGAGACCGAAGAGAAGGAGACGATTGTAAAGGATCTTCCGAAAGTTGTTTCGCAGATCGACAAACTGGCCAAGAAAAATGTTATCCACAAGAACAAGGCCTCCAACCTCAAGAGTAAGCTGATGCGCAAGGCCAATGCCGCCGCCGCGCCTGTTGCCGGTTAAGTTATAGATTCCCTTATTTTAAATAAGCCCTGCTGACGTATCAACAGGGCTTATTGTATTTGTAGCCACTTCATCTTCGCTTTCATTTTCTCCTTCTCCAATGCAATCCCTTAATGGATGAAAGGCGCTGGATATAGGTCTTCAGATGGCGCTCCTTTTTTCTTGGATAGATGTCTTCAATATGAATCAGGATGCCGGTTTCCTCAACATCGCCAAAACCACGGTTAATGGCAGTGCCAAACGTACGCATGGTTGGCGACAGGTTCATGTAGGCATTCACCAGCGGGGGCACGTGTTCGCCGTGATGGCGTACCTCCTGTACCAGCAGCTTGTAGTTTTCCTCATAGGTCCGGAAGCTGAACAATTCGTTGATAACAGAATCAGGCGTTTCCGGAACGACCGGTTCGACTGGCAGCATCAGGGTTTCTGTATCAGGGAAATATTTGCGCAGGAAAAACAGGACGATGTCGCGGGCCATGCGGTTATATTCAGGGTACATGGTCATCTTGCCAAAGAAGTATTTTACGTCGGGATTTTCAATGATCATAGCGCCCAGACCATCCCACAGGTTATCCAGGGAGTACATTCCCTTGCGGAAATTCACCAAAGGCTGGTAGTTTGGCTGGACAAACGACCGGCCCAACTCGATGCTCAGGGGGAGGTAGTCGCGGATAAATTTATCGGAAAATTTAAAAAGTTCGGCTGTCGCACTATGCACACATCCACCATGGTCGCAGGGGATGTCGCGGCCATGTATAAACCGGTAGCCTCCCGAAATCTCCTTTTCAACAGGGTCCCAAACGATCAGTTGCTGGAAGGGCACCTCCATCATGTCAAATTCGTCAATATCGACACTTTTCCCGGTTCCCCCTCCCGCGTCCCTGAAGGTGATCTCACGCAGGCGCCCCACCTCGCGCATGAGATTGGGCGATTCATGTGCCGTAAACACAAAAATCTTGTTGTGCCCGTTGTTGGTGTTCCGAAGGAATGTACTCTCATTGAGTTCAGCTTCGAGGAGGTGTTTGTCGATTGGGTCGATGATCGGTTCCATGGAGAGCGGGAAATTGAAAATGAACAGGGTATAAAGATAACTTATATTACAAAGATAAATTATTTCCAGCACTGATTATTCCTAAAAGCCATGACTCAAACAAACTTTGGCGTGCCGGACCGGAAGCAGGAATTCAATTTTTGTAACTTTGTACCATGAAGGAAATCACAGAAACCGAAATCCCCGAGCGTTTGATTGATATCGAAGCGCTGTTTGCCGCGAAAAATCCCGCATTGCTGCGCCTTATCCCCGGTTTCGTTTTATCTTACCTGAAACGGATCACGCACCAGGAGGCTGTGAACGGGTATATCTGGCGAAATCGCGACAAGACCGGGATTCCGTTTGTGGAAGCAATCCTCCATGAATTCGGGGTACAGGTCAACATCATCGACAAACGCACCTTACCCGGGGTCTCTCCCACCCTGGTTCCTCAAACCGGCCGGTACATCGTCGCATCCAACCATCCCCTGGGCGGGCTGGACGGGATGGCGCTGATGCAGGAGCTGGGAAGGATCAGGCAGGATATCGTCTTCCCTGTGAACGACCTGCTGATGAATGTCCCCGGCCTGCGCCCGCTCTTCATACCCATCAACAAACATGGTCGCAACACAGAAAACGCCCGGCTGATCAACGACACCTTCGCCTCCGAAAAGATGATCCTCTATTTCCCGGCAGGACTGGTTTCCCGCAAACAGCGTATTCATGGCAGGATGGTGGTTTATGACCTGGAATGGAAAAATACCTTCATTAAAAAAGCCAAACAATACCAGCGCGACATCATCCCCGTGTTCATTGCAGGCCAAAACTCCGAATGGTTCTACAACCTTGCCCGGTGGCGCAAACGCCTGGGAATAAAGGCCAATATTGAAATGCTTTACCTGGTCGACGAAATGGCCAGGCAGCTCAATAAAACCATCACCCTGATGGTAGGCGATCCGATTCCCTGGACCACCTTCGATAAATCAAAGAGTGATACACAGTGGGCTGCGTGGGTGCAGGAGCAGGTTTACCAACTGGGGAAAGATCATCAGGTATGAAATTCCGCTGAACCCTGATGGTGATAAATAGGACTGTATGCAATTTTTCCCTATATTTGGAATAAATAGGAAATAGTGAAAATAGAAAAGATTGAATTCACCTGCAGCAGCCCTTCGCTGAAATTCTGCCCCAAGGATGATATCCCTGAATTTGCCTTTATCGGGCGATCCAACGTTGGCAAATCTTCGCTGATCAACATGCTGGCCGCTCACAAGGGGCTGGCAAAGGTTTCGGGAACGCCGGGCAAAACCCGGCTGCTGAACCATTTCAGGGTTGTTTCGGTAATCTCCAAAGACCCCGCATCGGATAACCCGGCTCCCGGTCTCTCCTCCTGGTTCCTGGTCGACCTGCCCGGCTATGGTTTTGCAAAACTTTCAAAAACTGCAAAAGAAAAATTCGAAGGGTTGATCCAGGCTTATCTGCAGAACTGTGAAAACCTGGCGCTGACCTTTTTACTGATCGATTCACGGCTTGAACCTCAGAAGATCGACCTGGAATTTATGAACTGGCTTGGCGACAACGAGGTCCCCTTCATTATCCTCTTTACCAAAACCGACAAACTGTCGAAGACCCAGCTTGCCAACAATATTGCATCCTATCAGAAAGCGCTTTCCGCCTCCTGGGCTGAGTTGCCTTTGATTATGCCGACTTCGTCAGAAACAAACCTGGGCCGGGAGGAGGTACTGGGGACAATAGAAGATGTACTGAGGGATATCAGTGCAGGATGATCCCTATTTTAATTCAATGAGCAGGTGCCGTTTCGGGACCACCTCTCCCTGCTTGACGTAAACCTTTTTGACCGTTCCATTGCGGGTTGCCAAAAGGTGATTGTCCATCTTCATTGCCTGGAGTACCAGCAGGACATCTCCTTTTTTAACCTTCATACCCTCTTTTACGTGTACCTTGAGAATCGTACCCGGAATAAATGCAACCACTTTCCGTGAATCGGGAGGAGTATACTGGGTACGGGCGGCAAACTTCTTGGTCAGGGTTGTTTTGAAGGTGATCTCTTCAAATTTAAAATCGATGAATTCTATATTTTCGTCCATAATATCGTTCATGACACAAAAAAAATTTCATTTCGCCTGAGGTCCAATTCTGAATTAGAATGGCGGCACGCCATGTTTTTTCTTGGGTGTAATTTCCCTTTTGCTCTGTGCAAGGACCAGTGAATGGGTAAGGTAATTACGGGTTTCGTTGGGTTCAATGACCGCATCAACATAACCGTAAGCCGCTGCGACATATGGATTTGCAAATTTCTGGCGGTATTCCTCAATGAGACGTTTGCGTGTCTCTTCCGGATTGTCGCTGGCTTTGATCTCCGAACGGAAAATGATGTTGGCGGCTCCTTCAGGCCCCATAACGGCAATTTCGGCCGTTGGCCAGGCAAACACGAAGTCGGCACGCAGGTGGTTCGAGCACATGGCGATATATCCCCCGCCATAGGCCTTGCGCAGGATTACGGTTAGTTTTGGAACGCTTGCTTCGCTATAAGCATACAGTACTTTAGCGCCGTGACGGATAACCCCTGCATGTTCCTGGTCAACGCCGGGCAGGTAGCCCGGCAAGTCAACCAGGGTTACCAGCGGAACGTTGAATGCATCGCAGTAACGGATAAAACGGGCGGCCTTGTCGCTCGAATCGCAGTCAAGCACACCTGCCAGCACCATCGGCTGGTTGGCGACAAAACCCACCGTCTGGCCATCAAGCCTGGCAAAACCGATCACGATGTTGGCGGCCCACATTTCATGAACCTCGAAAAAGTCGCTGTCGTCGACAATGGCGCG
>CAIYQH010000286.1 GCA_903928285.1 uncultured Bacteroidales bacterium | reverse complement strand
TAACCATTTATAAAAGCTTCTTCTTCTTGAAAAAAGGTGATAAAAAAATCATTGCGGATAAATATATTTTGATACATCCGAATTCATTATTTTTTTTTAATGACAGGATGATGCTGAAACACCAGTAAAACCAATGGTTATAAATAAAACGAGGAAGGAAAATCAGGATGGATCAACTAACCAATTCCAAATTTCGTAACGAAAATTTACAGATATTTACAGTTCAAAACAGGGAAATACGGGGGCTTTAAAATCATTATAAAGTACCGGTAAAACAGGGGATACTTGACTGTAAAGTTGACATATTTTGGCTTATCAGTTTCAAAACATCAGTAAATACGGCATGTTCAGAGGGTGCCGGACTTCCAATACAGGTTATATTGTCGGCGACAACGGGGTTATCCTGAAAACAGGCGATTCCGGAACAACCTGGATTACCTTGACTTCGGGCACCAACACCCGGTTGTATGCTGTCTGTTTTATCGATGCCATGACAGGTTACATCGCGGGCGATGCCGGGATAATTCTTAAAACGGAGGATGCAGGATCTACCTGGAGCCGGCAACTTTCGGGAACGCAATCTTCGCTGTTCAGCGTTTATTTTGCAGGTGCGGGCACTGGTTATGCCGTTGGGGATGCCGGGATTATCTTAAAAACCACCAATGGTGGCGTATGGATTCCTGAAAATCTCGCTACCGGCCGGTTAACCATTTATCCGGATCCTGCAAAAGATTTCATCAGGATTGGCACTACCCCTGGAAACCAGGGCACCTCTACCGTGGCCATTTATGATCCGGATGGCCGCGAGGTGATTATGCTACAGTCATATTGCCAAGGCACACTGATCAGTGTCAGTACATTACTGCCTGGACTCTATGTGGTTATGCTGGTCGCAGGTGACCATGTTTTCTCCGGAAAGTTTATCAGGTACTGATCCTTCTGTTTTAACCCTGTTTTTTCGCCGGGTCAAGAATTGTCTGCATTGCGTTGATATTTCTTTGGTTCAAAATATCCCGGGCAACGGGAGTAAAAAGGAAGCCGATCCTCTCCCTGTATTGTTCAACTACCCTGCCCCTGACCATCTTCAGGGTTGAATTCAGCAGGTGGTTTTCCTCCGTAAAGTGGTTTTCAAGAATCCCGATGGCAGCTGGCAGCCACCTTTGGGGAAAACGGTCGGCAAACCTGCCGCCTTTGCGGTATTCTTTCAACTCCCCTTCAATTTTCCGCAATGCCTCTGTCCGGCCATCGGCAGACAACGGATCAAGCCCGAGATGGGCGAGATATTCCCTGATTTTATCCACAGCAGGAACCAGGAGCATGACCGTAATGGGATCCTGATTATTATAGAGCATACACTGGTCAATAAATTCTGATTCCCCGCTGAACGACTCCTCCATGCCTTCAGGGCTGAATTTTTCGCCATCGTTGGCAATCAGCAAACTTTTATAGCGTCCCAGCACATAAAGGAATCCTTCCGTATCGAGATACCCCAGGTCGCCTGTATAAAGCCAGCCATCGCAGAGGACAGCCTGAGTGGCCTCCTCATTTTTCCAATATCCCTTCATCACGTTGGCTCCCTTGACCACAATCTCGCCATGGCAGCCAACCGGCAGGATTTCTCCCTTTTCGTTACATATCTTCAACTCCAGGTTCCCCGCAAGAGTGCCCGATGAGCCGAGTTTAAGGTGCAGTGCCGTATTGGACGAAATAATGGGAGATGCTTCGGTTAACCCATATCCCTGGAACATGGGGATCCCAAGGGCATAAAAGAACCGCTGAAATTCGATATCAAGGAGAGCGCCACCGCCAACGAAAAATTCAAGCTGTCCGCCGAAGTGATTCCTGATTTTTCTGAAAAAGAATCTGGCAAACAAGCTCAGCAAGGGCTTTACGATCCAGGATCCGCCTTTTCCACGTGAATAGCCATCCCTGTTGTACCAGTATGATATTTTCATGGCCAAATGAAACAGCCGGGCAATAACATATCCCCTTTCGCGGATGCCCTTCTCAATATTATTTTTAAAATTATCGGCCAGTGCCGGCACACTCAGCAAAATCTGAGGCTTGATTTCACGGATATTACCGGGCAGGTTCCGCAGACTTTCCTGGGGCGATTTGCCCCACTGCACCGAGGCAACCGAAGCCCCCCTGCCCATAAAACAATAGATCCCGGCCGTATGCGCAAATGCATGATCCCAGGGTAGGATCAGAAGTGTACAGTAATTTTCCTGGATATCCATCAGCGAATACCCCTGGTAAACATTACTGATGTAATTCCCATGTGTCAGCATGATCCCCTTTGGATCGGCCGTGGTTCCTGAGGTGTAGCAAATGTTGGCTACATCGGTGTTACAAACAGAGCGCCATCGGGTTTCAAAAATGTCAGCGTGTTTTTCAAGGAAATCCCTGCCTGTGTTCAGTACCTGGTCAAACAACATCTCCTTTCCCTCCCCGGTGCCAGGCGGATCCAGCAGCACGATCCATTCCATCTGCGTCATTTCCTCTTTGATACTCCTGATTTTGGGTTCCTGCTGACCCGAAACAATGACCATCCTGACACCCGCATGGCTAATCCTGAACTTAAGCTCCTCCGGTTCTGTCAGTTTAACAGATATGGGTACATTGATGGCCCCTGCAAACAACACCCCCAGTTCGCTGATCACCCAGGCATTCCGCCCTTCCGACATCAATGCCACCCGGTCGCCCGGCTGAATCCCAAGAGAAATTAGTCCGGCGGCAAACCTGTACACCATGACACGCGTTTCCCTGTAGGTCATTCCTGTATATTGCCCGTCCGTTTTCTCCCGCAGGTAGGTATTGTCGGGAAACCGGGCACAACTTTTTTCGAAAAAGGATGGAATGGTTTCCATCTCAGGCAATTCCTTGGTTTTGTCAGTGATAGCAGTCATTTGTTTGGCAGCAAAGGGCGGCCCTTTTTAAGGTCTCTTGTCAAAGTTACCTATTTTCATGCCTGGTGGTTTCAGATTCTGTCAAAAAAAATAGAGGAATCCTCATATTGGTTCCGCAACATCAGCAAATTCAAATGATTTGGGTGGGTATGGCTTCAGGGACAGGTCTTGAGAAAGATAAGGATGATGCGAACGAAGATATGGACGAACTGCATTTTTTTCAACAGGTGAACATTTTGAGATAATTGTGACTAACTTTGAGTCTGTAGAATCTTTTGCCGGGTTTCATAAGACGACAGGTGCCTATAAATCAACCACAATGTTCACCATGATTTACACTATGTTCACCATGGGATTCTTTGTGTACATTGTGCCAACTTTGTGTCATGGCGGTTAAATTTATATTTGGTTTCACTGTTGTCCGGTAAAACTTTAAAGTAGGGTTGGCCGGTTAAGGCCAACCCATGATGGTTACCTTTGTAGTT
>CAIYQH010000285.1 GCA_903928285.1 uncultured Bacteroidales bacterium | reverse complement strand
GGCATTCCACCTCTTTTAGTGTAAAAAGACCGTCGGGAGTGGTTCCTCCCGGCTCGATGCGCAGCACATCCCGGAGGTGCTGCATGATCTTCTCCCCTCCCGAAATAGCGCAGGGACCTGTACGGCAAACCTCAATCACGTAATGACCCATTTTGTCGAGATAAAACATTGAATAAAAGGTAGCCACTTCATACACCTCGATGGGAAGTATTCCCAGCAAGGTTGCCACATAATCCATGACATCGACTGAAAGATAGCCGCCCAACTCCTCCTGTGCAATATGTAAAACAGGCAGCAATGCCGATTTCCGGTGATCATCAGGATACCGCTGCATCAGCTGCCTGATCCTGCCAAGAACCTCCGGAGAGAAAGCGACCTGCTTTCCTTCCCTGATGAACTGTGAGTGAATTATTTTGTTGTTATGCTGTTCCATATTGTTCTAGTCGGTTATCAGGCATCCAGTTCCCCTGCGATTACATTCATACTGCTCATCGTCAGGATGGCATCCGAAAGGACGCCGCCCCGTATCATCTCGGGATAGGCCTGGTAGTAAATAAAGCTGGGTCTGCGGAAATGCAGCCGGAACGGGGTTCTCCCGCCATCGCTGACAAGGTAGAATCCCAGTTCGCCATTTCCCCCTTCAACGGAATGATAGACCTCACCCACCGGGACACCGATTTCTCCCATGACGATCTTGAAATGCCAGATCAGGGCCTCCATTTTGGAATAGACCTCCTGTTTGGGTGGCAGGAAGTAGCCCGGGACATCCACATGAAAGTTTCCTTCCGGAAGGTTTTCAAGGGCGTTGCGAACCAGTTTCAGACTTTCCCAGATCTCCTGCTGGCGCACGCAGAAGCGGTCGTAGGTGTCGCCCTGCGTCCCTACCGGGATGGCAAATTCGAAATCACCATAGCTGCTGTAGGGAGTCATGACACGAACATCGTAATCGACTCCCGTGGCGCGCAGGTTGGGACCGGTAAATCCATAGTTCAGGGCCCGTTCGGCGCTGATGGGCCCGACGCCGATGGTGCGGTCCATAAAGATCCGGTTGCGCATCAGCAGCTTTTCAAATTCATGAAGCACTTTGGGAATATGATCGAGAAATTCCCTGATCTTTTTAACGGCAGTCATCGAGAGGTCGCGTTCAAACCCGCCGATACGGCCCATGTTGGTAGTAAGCCTGGCGCCGGAGACCTCTTCATAGATCTCATAGATGCGCTCCCGTTCCTGGAATACATAAATAAATCCTGTGAGGGCCCCGCTATCGACGCCCACCACGCTGTTGCATACAAGGTGGTCGGTGATGCGCGCCAGCTCCATCAGGATGATCCGCAGGTAATCGACCCTGCCGGTGGTGGTAATACCGAGCAGCTTCTCAACGGTCATATGCCAGCCGATATTGTTGATCGGGGAGGAACAGTAATTCAGCCGGTCGGTCAGCGGCGTAATCTGGTAATAGGGCCGGTGTTCTGCTATTTTTTCAAAGGCGCGGTGGATATAGCCTATGGTTTGTTCCGCATCGATGATCTGCTCCCCGTCCATGGTCAGCACGTTCTGGAAAATACCGTGCGTGGCCGGATGAGTAGGGCCAAGATTGAGGGTAGTATGTTGCTTTTCGGCAGCGTCCATGGTCGTCGGTTTCAATATCGCTTATCTTCCGAAATACCGGTCATCCTTATCCTCCCGGGTCGGATCTTCAAGAGGATATTCTTTCCGCAGGGGAAAGAAATCCATGTATTCCACATTTAAAATACGTTTCAGGTTCGGGTGGCCTGTGAACAGGATCCCGTAAAAATCGAAGGTTTCACGCTCCATCCAGTTGGCCGATGAGAAAAGGCCGGATACCGTTGGCACTGCCGGGTCGGCCGTGGTGACAAAGGTCTTGATCCGGATGCGGAAATTTTCGGTAAGATTATGCAGGTGATAGATGACCCCAAGGGGCAACCCGCGATCGGGATAATGAATGCCGCAAAGATCGGTCAGCATCTGAAACCCCAGCTGCGGATCCTCTTTCAGGAAACGGATCACCTCATGGATCACCGGCTGGGCAACCGTAACAGAAAGGATATCCGAACCGGTATCCATCTTCAGGATATCCTGCCCGAATGCCTTGTACAACTTATCTATAACCATTGCATTCTCCATCTTTCACAACAATTTCGCAACAATCTATTTATCAGACCAGAATTCCGTACCCCGACAGCAACGCCTTGTATTCGTCAGAGTAACGGCGCCTGAGCGATTCGTTTCCCACCAGGTCCTGTATCTTCATAAACCCGTCGATGATCTGTTCAGGGCGGGGCGGGCATCCGGGCACATAAACATCCACGGGAACCACGCGGTCGATGCCCTGCAGCACGCTGTAGGTGTCGAATATGCCCCCGCTCGAGGCACATGCCCCAACAGCAAGCACCCAGCGCGGCTCTGCCATCTGGATATAGACCTGCTGGATCACCGGGGCCATTTTTTTTGCGATGGTCCCCATCACCATGAGCAGGTCGGCTTGTCGTGGGCTGAAACTAAGCCGTTCGGCGCCAAACCTGCCAAGGTCGTAATGAGCTCCCATGGTGGCCATGAATTCAATGCCGCAACAGGAGGTGGCAAAAGGCAGGGGCCAGATGGAATTTTTCCTGGCAAGGCCGATCACCTTGTCAAGGCTGGTGGCAAAGATACCCGGGGCGGAATATCCGTCGGGCGCATCAGCCTTGTTATATGTTTTTATGTTGGTATCCATGTCACTGAAATCAAAAGGCAAAAATCAAAACTGTTCGCACTGCCCGCCGTTCCCGGGTAATTTCATCCCCTGTGCTGCACGATACTAATTCAATCCTCCCAGTTCAGGGCTCCTTTGCTGATGATATAATAGAACCCGAAAAGAAGGAAACCCAGGAATAAAAGCATCTCCCAGAATCCATCCCAGCCGAATTCCTTGAAATTGATCGCCCAGGGATAAAAAAAGATGATCTCCACATCGAACAGAACAAACAGGATCGCTATCAGGAAATATTTGACGGAAAATGGAAAACGGGCATTTCCCTTTACCTCGATGCCGCATTCGAAATTCTGGTCCTTACGCAGGGTATGGAATTTCTTGCGCTTCCCTCCTATAAAATGGGTAGCAAGCATGGTGACCGCCACGAAACCAAAGGCCACAACCGATTGAACCAGCACCGGGATATAGTCAGAAGGAAAGAAAGTCCTGTCCATTATTTAGAATTAATCTTGACAAAGGTAAATATTTTTTTCAATTTCCGTTATAATCTTCACAAAGAAATTACCCTGGCGGATGAACTATTCACGAACTTAGACCACCCTGATTTACCTCTGACTTTACTATTTCTCTATTTTTGTCACCGGAGTGACTATCGTGAATTTCAAAACAGTAATCCTTCGTTTCCATTAATGGATGTTAAAACTACACTCCTATGAAGAACTCCGTGTTCATGATCCTTTTATGTATGCGATTTATCCCTCTTTCCGGCCAGGAGTTCCGATCGGCCAATGTCGTTCGTATAAACACCGTCGACAGCGAGCCGGCAATACTGAAAAAGGCGGCCCATGTCTGCCCGACCGCCAGGCAGGTCAGCTGGCAGGAGCTGGAATTCACGGTATTCATCCATTTCGGGATGAATACCTTCACCAACCGGGAATGGGGCGAAAAGGGGACCTCTCCCTCCCTGTTCAACCCGACTGCCCTGGATGCTGAACAGTGGGTTGCCACGGCAAAGATGGCAGGTGCCAGGCTGGTGATCATGGTGGCCAAGCATCACGACGGATTTTGCCTGTGGCCCAGCCAATTTACCGATTACACCGTAAAAAAATCCCCTTGGAGGGGCGGGCGTGGCGATGTGGTGGCCGAGGTGGCAGCAGCATGTAAAAAACTCGGCATGAAACTTGGCCTGTACCTTTCTCCCTGGGATATAAACTCTCCCCTTTACGGGACGGAGGCTTACAACGAACATTTCAGGAATCAGCTTGGAGAACTCCTCACCCAATACGGAAAGGTGGACGAGGTGTGGTTTGACGGGGCTTGCGGTGAAGGACCCAATGGAAAACGGCAGGTTTACGACTGGCAAAGCTATTATACCGTGGTGCGGACCCTGCAGCCCCAGGCCGTGATTGCGGTAACGGGTCCCGATGTCAGGTGGGTGGGCACCGAATCGGGCTATGGACGTGAAACCGAATGGAGCGTTGTGCCGGTGCCTGCTGCTGCCCTGGATGAAATAGCAGCCACATCCCGGCAGGAATATACGAAAGAGGGGTTGTTCCTGCCCCCCGGCGACCAGATGTCGGAGGACCTTGGCAGCCGGGAAAAGATCGTGAAGGCTGCCGGACTGGTTTGGTACCCCTCCGAAGTCGACGTTTCGATACGTCCGGGCTGGTTCTGGCACGAAAGTGAAGATACCCTGGTCAAGAGCCCCGAAACCCTGACAGATATCTGGTATAGCTCGGTGGGACGAAATTCGGTCCTGTTGCTCAACCTGCCTCCTGACAGGAGGGGACTCATCCACGAAAATGACGTGGCGGCTTTAAAGAAGATGAAATCGTTGCTGGATGCCACTTTTCGCAACAATCTTGCCACCGGAGCCACCACCCTGAAAAATGACACCATGATCCAAATGGATCTTCCCCAACCGGTGACTTTTGATAGAATCATGCTGCAGGAAAATTTCCTGCAGGGGCAAAAAGTGGAGTCATTTGTTGTCGAAACCCGCAGTGGACCTGCCTGGCAGGAGATCGTGAGGGGAACCACCATCGGGCACAAACGTCTTTTACGCTGTAGTCCGGTAAGCTCCGCTAAAGTCAGGTTACGGATCACCTCCGCGCGGGACGTCGCGGAAATAGTACACTTTGGCCTTTACAAGGCGCCTGTCAGCAAACCCTGAAAGCGTTGTCTGATCCTATTTTTTTGCCTTTTTTTCTATTTTCTCCTGGCGCTTTTCTTTTGGCGTTTTTGCAGGCGCTTTTTTAACATCTTTCTTTGCGTCTTTTCCTTTTGACATAACGTTGGTTTTTAGGGTTAATAATCCTATTTATCTGACTGCTAACGTCAGAGGGTTTGTCAGAGCATCGCCCATTGGTAATTTTTCGGGTCAATGCCGAACAAAGTTACTATAAATTTTAAATATCATACCAAATCACCCGAAAGGTGCAACAGTGCATGGCGTGGGTGATCCTGGTCCGATTACCTGTCATGCATAAAAAAACCGGCCCCGAAATCCGGAACCGGTCATGAGAATGAACAGGTGCCTCTTAATAGATCAGCGCCTGATTCCGGTAACCCGGAAGGTTTGCATACCAGTCGGGATAAACCGCACCTGCACTGGCTGCCCATTCGATAAAATGGAGGTAGGCGTCGTTTATGGGTGTTTTTTCTGTCGGGTAGTCAAATCCCTGCAGGATATTGATCCCCCAGGGGAGGTTGTTAGCTGTTTTGTAATATTTTCCCGTGCCGGTATCGGAGTCGTCATCCAGCGTGCCGAAAAGTGCTGTGTTGGCATGGTTTGTAGGAATACCCCCGGCAAGGTGAATTTCATTGCCCCGCTCCTTTTTCGCTACGATGTAATAGTTGAACACTCCCGGCAGCAGCTGGGTGTTTGCCACGGTTCCGCCAGGGGCTGGTATGCCGTTATTGATGAATACCAGGTGAACGTTCAGGGTGTCGTAGGGAATATGTGGTGCGGTCGGATTCGTATTAACACCGATGCCTGAACCGGACCATGGCATCAGCCTGAAGAAATCGTCGAACACAATGCAGTTGGCGAAAGTTTGCCCGCTCTCGAGTCCGTTTGGAAGGAACGAATAGATGGAAGAGCCTCCGATGGAGTTACCGGTAACACTGATGATCTTATCAGGTGAAATGCCGTTGAGCTGGAAACCGAAACCATTGTGATAGCTGGCTCCCGAGGCCCGAAGAACAAACCTGCCAAACACTTCCACCACGTTGTTTGCGGCGTTGGTCACCGTTTGAATACGGTAATTGACCACGACATCATTAAAGTCATAATCGCCTTTTGCCGGCCACAGGTCTTCAAACGCGAGGGTTCCCGAATGGTTCGCAGCAGGGAAGTAACTGTTATAGGCCCTGTTCGGGTCGTTCGGATAGGCATCCTCTGCATCGGGAACACCATCGCCATCGGCATCCTGTATCACGGCCAGGGGAATGCATCCGTTTGCAGGATCAGACCAGTAGGTACCCGGGAAGATGAAATTGTCGGAATAGGCCCTCTCATTGCCACCGGTACCGGTAAAGCTGACCCTGATCTTATATACAGAGGTTGCGTTTTGAATGGCCGCGGGGATAGGGGCGGAAATGTTCCTGACAGTGGTTACATTGAAGACCGGAAAATCATAGGTATAAAACTGTACGGGGGTTCCTTCTCCGTAAGGTGCAGCAGCAACATAGGGTATATACCACAGCGTGATCCCCTTTGCCGAAACCCCGTTGCCGGCCCCGTCGAGACGAGTCTGGAAGGTAATGTTACCGTTGCCGATCAGCATCCAGGGGGTTTTGATCCAGCATGCGGTAGGAGCTGAGTTGGTAAGGGAGTTGCTTTTTGTCGACCAGCTGCCACTGATCACCAGGCCTGCCGTATTGGAATAGGAGGTTGCTCCAAAACCCCAGCAATTGCCCTGTTCGATGGCACGGTTCCCCGATTCGCAGTTGAGCGTGACCTGTGCCATGAGTCCTGTCATGGATAACAGGGTGGTCAATGCAGTCAGAATAATAATCTTTTTCATATTTTGCTTTTTTGTTATTTGTTAATCAATAAGAACCGGGATAAAGGAGAAGGCTGCCTGGTTATTCACAATGGCAACAGGGTAGGATACCGACCCGTATTTCAGCGTCAGCTCTTTGTCGGTAGAGGGTACCGTAAGACTGATGGTGAGATTCTGATCCATCGGGTGGAGCTTACTGAACAGGATTGTTCCATCGGCAAGGCTGATTGTCAGGGTGGCCCTGACGGGTACCGATGTGGGGAGGCCCGTGATCATCACCTCCACGGTGTTGCCGGTGGTCCAGCTGAAGGCATCGGAGGCCTTTAACTCATTGAGCGTTTTGGGTAAGGGGGTTACCGGTGTGGCAACTTCGGCCTTTTTACAACCGGTGATCATAACGCCTGAGATTGCAGCAATCATCAGGATCAGTGTAAATCGTTTCATATCAGTGTTTTTCTATCCTGAAACAAAATTCATGCCAGATTAAAAACACAATGTTAAATAACTAACAAACAATGCTTTAATAATTACTCATATCGATAAAAAGGGAAAATCAATCTAAAAATGAGAGTTCTTGTCTCACGGCAGTCTTAGCTGGTCATTTACCTCCTTCAGGATTGTATCGAGCCGCAGGAGCAGCACGGAAAAGACAGATTCATCGATTTCGTGCAGTTCAGTTTCTTCAATTTGCTTGATGATTTCTGTGGCGGTGGTGATTCCCATCACCCCGACAGAGGGTTTCAGCTTATGGAGGATCTTTTGAATGGCGGCAAATTCTCTTTTATCATAATAACCCCTGATTTCGAGCAGGGCCTCTTCATTCTGGGAAATAAACAGGCTGACCATGTGACGGAAGAATTCGTTGTCACCGGCCGCAATGGTCCGGAGTTCCTGCAGGTCAAATAATTTTTCCGGTAGTTTTTCCATAGGGTTCGGTATTGGAAGGTCGG
>CAIYQH010000284.1 GCA_903928285.1 uncultured Bacteroidales bacterium | reverse complement strand
TGTGCTGATTATTGATGTGCTGATTATTGATGTGCTGATTATTGATGTGCTGATTATTGATGTGCTGATTATTGATGTGCTGATTATTGATGTGTTGATGAAATAATGTGATGATTGGATGATCGGTTGATTATTGATTTTAACATCTTTTGAAGTGCTGAGGCTTTGGATGGAGTTGCCTTGTTATGGAAAAAAGAAATGAAATACAGGAACTTTCTTTTGAGTTCGCGGTTGAAATTATAAAATACTGCGAAGTCCTGGAAGAGAAGAAACGCTTTGTCCTTGCCAGGCAGCTTCTGAAGTCAGGCACTTCCATCGGTGCCAATGTTCGTGAAGCCCAATGCGCCGAGAGCAAGGCCGATTTTATCCATAAATTGAAAATCGCCGCCAAAGAAGCAGAAGAGACCGAATACTGGCTGCTTCTTTGTGAAAAGTCACCATCTTATCCTAACCCGGCCATCCTTCTTGAAAAAATCATCCACATCAAAAAACTACTATCCAAAATAATCTCCACCTCAAAATCTATCCTTGAATAGCTCGATTATCAAATCACCACATCAGTACATCACCACATCAGCACATCACCACATCAGCACATCAGCACATCACCACATCAGCACATTCAAACTTTTTTTGTACTTTTGCTCCTCAAAAATCAAAAACCTATGAAAAAAATCGCATTAGCCTTACTGGCAATTGTTTTTATGTTTAATGTTTCCTTAATGGCGCAAACCAAGAGCCAGCAAAAAGTGGTGAAATTTGTAATCCATACCGATTTTGGTGACATGAAAGGATTTCTTTACAACGAAACCCCCCAGCACCGCGACAACTTTGTAAAACTTGCCAAATCCGGATTTTATAATGGGACCCTGTTTCATCGTGTTATCCTGGGATTCATGATCCAGGGCGGCGATCCCGATTCAAAGAATGCCAAGCCCGGTCAGCAACTCGGAAGCGGTGACCTCGGATACACCATCCCGGCTGAATTCAACAAAGCCTTTACACACAAAAGAGGTGCACTTGCCGCGGCCCGTACAGAAAATCCTGCCAAAGCATCCTCCGGTTCACAATTTTACATTGTGGAACCTGAAAAGGGAGCTCATTTCCTGGATAACAATTACACAGTCTATGGCGAAATCACCGAAGGCTTTGATGTAATCACCAAAATCGCATCGACCCCGAAAGATGGCGCAAACCGCCCGCTGAAGGATGTCAAAATGACTGTGAAAATAGTTGAATAAAGAGAACGCGCTACGCGTAACAAAATAATAACAGCCCCCATGAAAGACCGGATTGATCAGCTGCTTGCCGAAATCAACACCATCAGGGCGATCAGCATGGATGAAGTTGAACAGTTACGATTGAAATACCTTAGCAAAAAGGGGTTGGTTTCGGCATTGTTCGACGATTTCAAAGGCGTTCCGGCCGGAAGTAAAAGGGAGGTTGGCCAGTTGCTGAACGAGCTGAAGAACAAAGCCCAGCAGAAACTGGATGATCTGAAATCGCAGTTTGAGCAGCGGGAAGAGGTTTCCGCTGCCAAACCCGATCTCACGAGGCCGGCCGGTCATATTGAACCCGGGACGAGGCATCCCCTGTCGATCGTCAGGAACCAGATCATCGAGATCTTTGGCAGGATCGGCTACACGGTTGCCGATGGCCCCGAAATCGAAGATGATTGGCACAATTTTTCAGCCCTTAACTTTACCCCCGATCATCCTGCCAGGGATATGCAGGATACCTTTTTTATTGCACAGGATCCCGATATCCTGCTCCGGACACATACCTCCTCGGTGCAGATCCGCACCATGGAATCGACAAAACCGCCCATCAGGATGATCTTTCCCGGCAGGGTTTTCAGGAATGAGGCTATCTCAGCGCGTGCCCATTGTATCTTCCACCAGGTGGAAGGACTCTATATCGACAAAAATGTATCCTTTGCCGACCTCAAGCAAACCCTGATGTACTTTGCCAAGGAGATGTTCGGCGAACATACCAAAATCAGGCTGCGCCCCTCCTACTTCCCCTTTACCGAACCATCGGGGGAGATGGATGTCAGCTGCAATATCTGTGGCGGCGTGGGTTGCAATATCTGCAAATACACCGGCTGGGTTGAGATACTCGGGTGTGGCATGGTCGATCCCAATGCCCTGGATAATTGCGGGATCGACAGCAAAAGCTATACGGGATTTGCCTTTGGCATGGGAATTGAGCGCATCACCATGCTGAAGTACCAGATCAGGGACCTGCGCCTGTTTTATGAAAACGACGTACGGTTCTTAAAGCAGTTTACCGGGGCATTTTAGGGAAGCGGCAAAGCATGGCCGGTCTCATCGTAAAATGAAGGATCGAAAACAGGATTGCCTCCGGGAAGATATTGAAACCTTGAATATTATACTTTTTGTCATTCACAAATTTTAGCACAACGATCATGCAGGAACAGACTTTTGTTATCCATACCGGTTTTGGTGATTTGCAGGGAATACTGTACAATGAGACTCCCAACCATCGCGACAATTTTGTAAAGCTTGCCAAGTCAGGGTATTATGATGGAACCCTGTTCCATCGTGTTATCCTGGGATTTATGATCCAGGGCGGCGACCCCAATTCAAAAAATGCCAAACCCGGCCAGCAACTCGGCATGGGCGATCCCGGTTATACAATCCCGGCCGAATTCAACAAGGCCTTTACGCATAAAAGAGGCGCCCTGGCGGCAGCCCGTACCGAAAATCCGGCAAAGGCATCGTCAGGCTCTCAATTCTATATTGTAGAACCTGAAACCGGGGCTCACTTTCTAAACAACAACTACACTGTTTTCGGAGAAATTACCAGCGGATTTGATGTGATCACAAAAATTGCCTCCGTCGAAAAAGACAGGTCCGACCGTCCCCTGCAGGATGTAACCATGACCATTTCGATTTCTGAATAAACCCGCAGCATGTAATTGCCTGTTTAACCATGTAACTTATCGGGAAAGTGGCATGGTTAAAACTTATTCCTTCTGAATAATTTCACCAGCAGCCAGAATCCGAACAAGCCTGCTATACAGAACACAATGGCCCCGATCCAGCGGGTCTGTTCCCATTGTGAAATAATGGAGGCCCCGATGATCAGGGAAGCCAGGACGATGGCGATCGATACCCTTGAACTGGAGGTGTCAAGCTGATCGGAAAGAGGTTCCATCCCCTTGATCTCTATCTGGGTCTTGAATTTCCCCTCCTTGAGCCTGTTCAGGATCTCGTTAAGATCGGCCGGAAGTTCCTGTATCAGTTTATAATATTCCCTGATGGCTTCAAAGATTTCAGTGGCAATTTGTTTCGGGCTGAATTGCCTGGCAATGAGCCTTATGGCATAGGGCTGCATCTCCTGGGCAAAATCGATTGCAGGATCAAGGATCACAGCGACCCGCTCCATGGCCATCAATGCCTTCACCAGCAGGTAGATCCCGGCCGGGATCCGGAGGCCATACCGCACCAGGATATCAACAGATTCACTCATGACCTTCCCAAAATCCATCTCATCGATGGTCAGGTACCGGGTATGGGCCATCATTTCGCTGATCTGGAATTCCAGTTCCCTGAACCTCGGGAAGTTGCGTTTCCCGGAGACCAGCAGCAACGCCTCCGTCATGGCATGGGGATCGCGCTCGAGATAACCCAGTACATACTTCCCCAGGAACTGCAGATGTTCGGGCTGCAGGGAACCCATCATGCCAAAGTCGATGAAGGAGATGACATTGCCATCCAAAACAAAGATATTTCCCGGGTGAGGGTCGGCATGAAAAAAACCGTGGGTAAAGATCTGGTCAAATACGAGTCGCAACGCCTTCCGGGCGATGAGTTTCGGATCATTTCCGGAAGCGAGCAGCGTTTCAAGATCGCTGACCTTGATCCCGCTGATATACTCTTCTATCAGGATTTTTTTAGTGGTATATTGTGCATATACTTTGGGGACGCGGATATCAGCATCATCTGTGAAACAATGTCCGAACCGGGAAATATTTGCCGCTTCATGGTGAAAATCAAGCTCTTTCCTGATAGTTTTACCAAATTCATGAACGACACCGGTAAGGTTGACAGCCTCCATATCGGGGTTGTTCCGCTGCATCCTGGCAGCAAAAAAATTCATCAGGT
>CAIYQH010000283.1 GCA_903928285.1 uncultured Bacteroidales bacterium | reverse complement strand
TTCAGCCGGAAACATCCGAACATGGGTTGGGTGATACTTCCGAATATCCTGGTTTTCCAGATGCTCCTTCCGCTCTTTGCACCTGTTGTTGACGTGATGTTATTCTTTGCCCTGTTCGTTACCCATTCGGGAACCCTGCTGGTCTCCTACATTTTATACCTGTTGTTTGACGCTTCCGTGGCCTGGATTGCGCATTATTTCGACAGGGAGAAGTTTGGTATCGTAAAGCTGTTTTACCTGGCTGTGCAGCGGCTTGTTTATCGCTGGCTGATGTGGTATGTATTGGTCAAAGCCTATATCAGAGCTGTCAAGGGGGAACTGACGCAATGGGGGGTGCTGAAACGAACGGGCAATGTTGCGTTCAGCACACAAAATGGCCAACAGGCATGAAAGATAATTAACTAAAAATAATCAAATATAAAACCCATGAGAAAGTTGATCGTATTTATCATCGGTATATTACCATTGATTTGTTTTGCACAGGCTGAGCCTGCTTTTTCTGTGGCAGGCGGCACCTGGAATTTAGCAGGGCAAAATCCGCTGCACGACGGACCTTCCGTTTACTCATCCATCGCATTCAGCAAGTCGGGGCAACCCTATATTGCCTTCAGCGACTCCCTTAACGGCTGGAAAGCCTCGGTACTGAAATTCAATGGTACCAGTTGGGTCCTTGTAGGCAAAGCCGGGTTTACAGAAGCCCAGGCGGATAACCTGAACCTCAGGCTGGACTCATCCGACCAGCCATGTGTTACCTTTATTGACTACGGCCATGGAAACGGGATAAGCGCCATGAGGTTTAATGGTACCAGCTGGGTATATATGGGTGCCCCGGGATTCTCGGCGGCCGATGCTGATTATCCCAGCATGGCCATTAACCCGGCAGGAAAAATGTTCGTGGCCTATACTGATTACGGGAATGACGGTGCCGTAACCATGATGGGTTTCGATGGCAATGCGTGGAACCCATTAGGCAGCCCGGGTTTCTCTCTTGGACTTGCTGAAAGCGTGAGCCTGGCCTTCTCGCCATCGGGGCAGCCTTACGTCGCTTACAGGGATTCGGTGAGTTCCTGGAGGGCGACGGTCATGACATGGGATGGAACCGACTGGGTAGAAGCGGGCAACCCCGGATTCTCGGCAGGAGAAGTGGATTTCACCAGCCTGGCTGTAAATGCAAGCGGCCAGCCGTATATTGTTTTTGAGGATTATGCAAACCATGGGAAAGCATCCGTCATGAAATTCGATGGCTCAGGATGGAGTTATGCAGGCATTCCCGGATTTTCAGCCGACACTGTGAATTACTGCAGCATGGTGTTCAGCAAGGATGGGCATCCTGCCGTGGCGTATGAGGATTATGGTTATGATGGTGCTGCAACGGTGAGGCTTTTCGACGGGACCTCGTGGGCCGTGGTCGGTACTGAAGGCTTCAGCACACCCTGGGCCGAAGACCTGAAGATGGGGATTGACCCGACGGGTAAGGTATATGTTGTCTGGGACGATGCCGGGACCCGTGTGATGAACTATTCATGGAACCTGGGTACCGGTCAAGTGACTGGAAGTGAACTAATGGTCTATCCAGACCCTTTTAATTTAACGCTGGAGGTAAAAAGAGGAAACCTGCCTGCTGGCATTTGCCATGTTTCGATCTATGACACAAGTGGCCGGCCACTGATATCAAAGACCACGCAGGAACCTGAATTCACGATTGATTGTTCGGACTTGGCTCCCGGTGCCTATATCCTTGAACTTAAAGTCGGCAATTCAGTCGCAACGAAACCGTTGATGAAGCTTTGATCCTTTTCAGATGGGAACCAACCGGTTCTCAGTAGAGTCAAAACGATGCAAGAGCATATAACGGCACATTCACCAGCCAGCCATCATCGCGGTAATCCGACATTGAAGTCCTGACTGCAATTTTTGGATTAAACTTTTCATAAAAAGATTTCAAACTTTTTGCTTTCAGGTTTTCTTCTGCTTTAACCTCGATGGGAATAACCTGATCGTTATTCTGAATGACGAAATCCAGTTCGGCTTGCGATGTGTCTGACGACCAGTAGAACACCTTGTCATCCAGCCTTGTTTTAAAGTGCTGCAGGACAAATTGCTCTGCCAGGGCTCCTTTAAATTCACTGAAGATGG
>CAIYQH010000282.1 GCA_903928285.1 uncultured Bacteroidales bacterium | reverse complement strand
TGATTACCGTTGCAGTATACGCTGTTGCCCTTAGGTATTTGTGGCTAACTGAAGATGGACCGATCAGGCATTGGCAGCGTATCGGCCGGGATATCGCAAACAACCGGTTGCATGAGTTTTTGTTTGATATCATCGGAGATCAGGCTGTTAAAGTCAATGTGATCAACCGGGCCGGGTTTATTCTTTTCAAAGCTGCGGGACAATTCCTCTGCCAGGAAAAATGTAAGCGGAGTCAATGCCTCAGCCAGTTTCTGGTAAACAACCAGCGGATTTCCGGGTAATATCCCTTTTGAATTCAGGACATTTACCGGAGGGGATTGTCCTACGACATGTCCACTGTCAATCTCCTCCGAAACGTGATGTACGGACCACATAGTGGTGGCTGCATTGCGGATAACGAGATCTTCGTACGGAGCGGGACCAGCCCCCTGGTTATTTGCAAGATCGGATGGATGGAAATTATAGATTCCGAAAGGGGACAGGTTGATTATGAACGAATTGATGATCTGCCCGAAAACACATACTAAAACAACGTCGGGATTCCATTGTTCCATCATCCTGTAAAATGATTCAATTTTGATTTCACCGGTATAAACCGGGATCCCATGACTGAGGCCCGATTCAATAATGAATGTCTCATCAAACACCCTAAATGGCAGATCAATAAATTGCCAGACCCTTTTTTTCAATGAAATTTTAGCATCGGGGTTCAGTGGGTTATCTGTGACCAAACCTACCAGATTTACCTTTCCCGGGAACCTGCGTTCATATTCCTTAAGCGTTTCAAGTACTAGATAACCGAATTCCCAGCTTCCAAACAGGACGATCCGTAAACCCTCATTGGTTTTATTTGGGTTTTCGGATGGAGCGGGTTGTATTAATCCGCCCCATCGGGTGTCAGCTTCTGTAATAAACTGCCGGCCGGGCTTGTTAAGTACAACCAGGTAATTAACCAGCTTTTCATTTTCGGGGTTGGTCATCGGGATTAACGTTATTCACAAATCATGAGACAGTTAACAAATCTGCCATATGGAAATTATTATTTCGAGCCTTTCATCACGCCGTATTTTTCACCCATAAGTATGTGTTGAAAAGATTGACCGCTACCCCCTCCTGCCGGTTCCAGCACAAATCCGGCTTTCTGTTGAAATATCAGTACAATATCGGAACCTCCAAACAGGAAGCATCCCATCATATCACCCTTCCTTACGACGGTCCCTGCGTGAATATTATCCTCAAATTTTACCGAACATATCTGCGACATGCCTATGGGAAGTATGGCCACCAAACCGAAATCCTTTGTATCAACAATTACACAGCCTCGTGTTTCTATGGCTTGCCAACTGGGGACTGTACAATCTAACAGATATCTCGGAATTGACGAATCCCAGGTGATAATGCCGCCAACTGCATCCTGTTCAGCAATGTTCCTGATTTCCTTTACAACACCACTTACCGGAAAATGGAACCGATGGTAATCCTGAATATCCAGAAAAGTATGGGTCATTATTCCACTGGCAAATTCATTTTTATATTGGCTGTCCCCTCCGATTAATGTTACAATTGATGTTAATGTTCCGGATTTAATGGCTACTCTTTTATTCAGGGCAATGTTTGAATTGG
>CAIYQH010000281.1 GCA_903928285.1 uncultured Bacteroidales bacterium | reverse complement strand
TTATCTGTTTATTTTTATTATCAATGATATAGGGCTTGTTTTCAGGGGCGATGAGCCCTCCGATACTGTCGCCTTTTTGTCCGACAATACAGGGTATGCCAATCAATTTAAATAATTCCTCCACATGCACATACAACATTGCATTTTCAGTATAGATGACATCTATGTTGTAGTTTCCCAGGCCTTCAATCAGTATGGTAACGTTAATCTGGTCGTAATGAACAGCGGTATCAACCCGTTCAACCGAATCATGGACCTGTGCGGATGCTTTCACCGCAGTTGCCAGACTGAATAGGATCTGCAGGGAGAAAAGGATCAGAATGAAAGCGAATCTTTTTAGCACGATCGGCATAAACAGTTGATATCGCTTCAGGGGATAGGCGTGATTTTCCATTAACCTGTCGTAAATCTGCACCGTACCTTCAGGGAACCCACCTGTTTATCTTGCAGGATATTTCTCATTCCTGGTTAAAAGTAATATCAAAACCTCCTGAATAGTATCCTGGTGATGCGCCCCCGGGTATATGAAGCGTACCTCCAACCCGGAGTGGCGTGATGAAATTGCAATCGTTTCCGACGGCAAACGAGGCATTGTTGCCTCCCTGTTCCGTAGGGCCGATATCAAGCGTGAGCGATCCGCCATTGCTGCTGGTGAGGGAGGTGCTGGCTGAAAAGGTAATAATGACATTCCTGCCCTGGCATAGTTTAACCTCGAAAATGGCAGGTTGCGGGAGTGGCGTCAAGGCAAGCAATACGATATCCCCGGTAGATGAACGGCTGCCGTCATAACCAACAGTAACGGTTCCTCCGGAGTTGCCGGTCTTGCAGAAAATACCAAAATTGAGACCCTGGGTTGCGGTAACTGTCAGGGTTCTCTGCGGAAGTGCCGGTTGTGCGATGGAGATGAATGCAACGAGGCAAAATGAGGTTGTGATGAAACCCCTTATTACGGAAAATCTGATATTTTTCATTTTCCACATAAGTTAAATCAGCTCAGGTTTCAATAGGGTTATATCCGGTATTTGTTTGTAATTAAAGCTCCAGTTGAGCTTCAGCTATGGTGACTGGGGCTTTGTTGGGTTCGTTACTGAAGTATTTTACCTTGAGTTTTCCGTTTGTCAACATCGCATCTGTTTTTCTTGCCAGTTTGATGTTAATCGTTCGTTTATTGATATTTGTATATACACCAACCCCTTTTACGTTTCCAACTTCAAACGATTTACCGCTAACCGGTACAAATTCAATGGAAAAATCACCATATACCGAGATATTCCCGGTTCTGTTTATGGTTAGTTTTAAACTTTGAACCGAGTCCTGTTTGTTTTCCAGCTTCAAATCACTCAGGGTTGCGCTCACCTGAACCGAACCGGCACGGATGATGATCGGAATACTGATGCCATAGATCGGGATTAACTGAACCTTCAATTGGGAAGAGTCGGTTTTCTGACTGTCCAGGTTCAGTTGGTTAAGGTTTTTTTCGGCCCTGAAGTAAAGGTGAGAGCGATATTCACCGGGGGCCATCTCCGGGCGTCGGCGGCATTGCAGGGAGATCACCTGGGGTTCCCTGGGGGCCAGTGTGACTTTCCTGGGGAAAATACGCAGGTAGGGATCGGCGAACATCCTGCCGGAGTCGGTTTTTTCAACAGGTAGGAAGCTCCCGTCTTCTTTCATGTCATATTGAATAAACGAGATCGTGTAAATAGCAGTGTCTTTGCCGATATTTACCAGATTCAATTCCTCTTTTTGTTTGTTACCGTCAAATACCACCCGGGTTGGTGTAATAAGGAGATCACCCTGTCCACTGGCATGAAAAGCAAATCCCAATATGGGAATCATCGCCATTAACAATTTGAATTGCATAATTTTTTTTATTGATTCTTGAATACACCAAAACAACCTTGACCTTCAGTAAAATACAAACCAGGCCCGTTTCACGGACCTTGATATTTTATCAGATCAAAATTAGTTATAATTTACTGTTATACCAAATGTCCCTGTATAATTTCCGAAAGGCTGGTCATTTTCGAGTTTCAGGGTTGCGCCAACTGTAAAACTGTCGCTGCCTTCTGCATTCAGATGACCTGCAGATCCATCCGTGCCGGCGGATGCCGTATGTGCAACAAAGTCGACAATATCCATGGATTTTGTTCCATTGGAGATGGTAACGGCGCCATTGGCAGGCAGTGTAATCGCATAGGTGGCATCATTGGATCCGGCTACGGTATAGGTGGCATTTTCTGAAACTGGTGCCTGGGAGAGCAACGTGATATTGGAAGGCGATGAGGAGATACGCGCGTTTGAAGTTGTTAAACTAACACTAACAGCAGCAGTGGGAATCGACATGGAACCAAAATGCAACGGTGCAGTTTGCGTAAGGGTAAGGGCCTTCACGATGTTTGCACCAACGCTTGTGTTAGCGCTGTTGTGAGATTGTGCCATGATTGGTATTGTTGAAATAACAGCCAGACAAATAAGAACCCCGATGATGCTGATGTACGTTTTCATTTTTTTACCTTTTCTAATTCCGATGAATGTGTAAAAAAAAGATACATTGAATTTCAAATATAAAAATAATATACAAATATACAGCATAAAGTGCATAAATATACATTTAACATAAAATATATTTACATTATGTATAAAAAGTTATATATCAGTAAGATGGTGGTTTAATGCAAAAAACCATTTTCTTTTATTACCGGTCCTGTTATCCCCTGATATCAAGTAAAGATTTATAAATGAGCTTGATAATATGTATGTGATAGGGGAGTTGCTGACAGACCATGGTCCGGTAAGCCAGTTTGATGGTAAACTGAAAGATGTAAAAAATATTACCTGTAAGAAAAATTACAAGCATGAAAGAGGAGGGGAGGGATTGAAAACAAGCCGTGGGTGGCCGGTCCCGGGGAAATTGGAGGTGGAATGCAAAAAAAGAATCCTTGGGTATGTTGGGTTACCGGAACTGTTGCTGTGAGGAGTCAGCACAGGTTGATCGGATGACAGGTTGGCCTCCGGGGATAAAAAGAGAGCTAAACAAAAAACACAAAGGACTCCGACGAGGAGCCTCCACCCTCGATCACCGTCTGAAAACCAATCTTTTAGTCTTG
>CAIYQH010000280.1 GCA_903928285.1 uncultured Bacteroidales bacterium | reverse complement strand
TATCTTTTTCATCCTGCTGCAAAAATACACCTTTGTGCGCAGGAACCAAAGAGGAACGGCGCTTCTGCGTTAAAATGATACCAATAATCCTACGCTGCCCTATGTAACTATTGTGTTGAACCACCCTGAATTTCCTTCCCAACCTTTCTGTTGAAATCCCAACGAAAAAAACAATAATTTTACCCGGAGGCTGTAACATTTTAAAATCACGCCAGTCCATTGTCTAAAATTGCGGAGTTTGGAAGGTCAGTACATCAATATTCATCAGGATCTCATCAACCTGTGCAGAAGGGGCGACCGGAAAGCGCAATTTGAAATCTATAAGCGATATTACAAAGCCATGTTCAACACCAGCCTCAGAATCGTAAATGACAGCGCCGAAGCGGAAGATATCATGCAGGAGTCGTTCCTGGATGCGTTCCAGCGGCTGGACAGCTATACGGGTGAGGGCAGTTTTGGTTCCTGGCTGAAGCGGATCGTGATCAACCGTTCACTCGATTTTCTAAGGGGATCAAAGGAAATGGTCTCCCTTGACGAGGTTGAAATTGACCTGGCCGATGCATCGGAATCTTATCCTGAAGAGGAGATCCAGTTTCAGGTTTCCACGATTAAACTGGCTATATCACAACTTCCCGATGAATACAGGGTGATATTGTCCCTCTTTTTACTCGAAGGATATGACCACGAGGAAATTTCACAGATCTTGAAAATATCGAACCAGCTTTCGCGCACCCGCTATTCGCGGGCCCGCCAGAAGTTGCAGAACCTGTTGAAAGAAACGAATTATAAAAATGTCTTTAGCGCCAACTGAATATGTCTGACCTGCGAAAATTCATGACTGAACACCGGGATGAATTTGATTCATCTGAGCCTGATCCGGGACATTTCCGGAGGTTTGAAGATCTTGTTGAGAGCGGTGTTCGCCTCAGCCAGCCAGCTGTCAACCGCACAATGATGCTGAAAGCCGCCGCACTGATCCTGCTGATGATCACCGTGGCCGTATTTATTTTTGACCTGGGCAGACGGGAGATCAGGGAGCGCTTTTCTGCCGGCAGCAGGGCCAGTGAACTCCCCATTGAGATTCGGCAGGCCATCGAGTATTATGACAATCAAACCACGAAACAACTCGGTACCATGCACAAACTGGCTGCAAACCAGCGTGAGCCGGGTATGGTCAGCGAATCAGCCAGGAACCAGATCCACAACCTGGATGCCGCCACGGAGGAGCTGAAGAAGTTGTTTGCCGGCAACCCCGGTAATGAACGTATCCTTGATGCCATCATCCAGAACCAGCAAATGAAAGAATCGGTGCTGACCAACATCATCAGCCAGATTTCACAAAAAAAATAACCTGTTATCTCTACTGTTATGAAAACAATACTTAAAATAGCTTTCTTTACGCTGATGTTTCTTTTCCTGCTTGGAATCAAGGGGGTGAAGGCTCACGATGAATACACCAGAAAGATCAGGAAGGAGTTCAACGTCAACCCTGATGCCATCCTTTCCATCAACAACCGTTTTGGAAAAATACAATGTACCAACTGGGATAAAAATTCAATCGTGATAGAGGTTACCATCACGGTTTCCGCCGCGGATCAGGAGGAGGCAGATAAAAAGTTCAAAAGGATCAATATCGATTTCACAGATTCCCCGGCGGCAGTGCACGCAGTTACGAGCCTCCAGGAGAGCAGGGGATCTGGAAAGGGTCAGTTTTCGATCGATTACGTGGTGAGTATGCCGGTGACCATCAACCTGGATCTTACCAATAAATTCGGGGATATCTACATCAATGAAGTCCAGGGGAGAACAAAAATTGACCTTGGTTACGGAAACCTGGAGGCAAAGAAACTCGGCAACTCCGACAACACGCTGGATATCAAATTCGGGAAAGTCAGGGTTAACTGGATAAAAGGGGCCGTGACCAACATGAAATATTCCGAGATGCGTCTCGATTATGCCGGCAGCCTGCGTCTCGACTCTAAATTCTCCAACCTGGATGCCGAAAAGATCATCGCCTTCAACGTCGTTTTCGAAGGGGGGAAGTTGAATATGGAGAAATCCTCAGCGGTGGATTCCCGCTCCAAGTTCTCGGATATCGATATTCAGCGGGTCGAACAAAGTCTGAATCTTGATATACAGTATGGAAGCTGTAAGGTTCATGAAATGCCTCCCGGTTTCACGCTGGTCAATATTCACAACAAATATGGCAATGTGTCGGTTGGACTTGGCGAACAGGCAAAGTACAACCTCGATGCCAGTGTGAAATTCTGCAACCTGGTGTTCCCCTCCGAAAAGGCCAGGTTTTCTTACAGATCAACCAGTCCGACTGAAAGCATCTACAAGGGTACGGTAGGCACGGCTGAAACCCCGGCGGCCAATGTGAATGTTCACAGTGAGTTTGGGAATGTCAATCTTAAATAACAATTCAATTGAGGCCATTCCAAGTGATGCTGTAACCAAATCCAATAATTACGTCAAACAACCAAAAACAAAATCTATGAAAGCAACGAGAATTTTTTCCATGTTCATGTTATTCAGTCTTTTTTGCGGAATGTCAAGCCTGTTTGCCAGTTGCCGGATGATCGGCGGAACCAGTGGCGACGGCAACGTTTTAAAGGAAACCCGGAAAGTGGGATCTTTTAATGCCATCGAGGTCTCCGGCGCCTTCGAAGTATTGATCAAACAGGGCGATGCGGAAGAGGTGACCATTGAAACCGACCGGAACATCCTGCCCCTGGTCCGCACCGAGGTATCAGGCAGCACCCTGAAAATAGAGACCCGGAAGAATGTAAACCATACCACGGTTCTTAAGGTATACGTAACGATTAAGGAATTGAACAAGATCGAGCTCAGCGGGGCCGTAAATGTAAAGACCGACGGAAAACTGACAGTTCCTGAACTTAGCATTGAAGGCTCGGGGGCCTCGGAGGCGAAGATGGATATTGCGGTGCAGAAACTCAGGCTTGACTGCAGCGGTGCCAGCAAGCTGAAATTTACCGGCACTGCCGGCGATGTGAATATGGAACTCTCGGGAGCATCGGAAATTTTTGGTTATGACCTTGCTGCCGAAAATTTCGATATTGAGATCAGTGGCGCCGGAAACGCACAGATCAAAAAGGTTCAGTAACCGCGTTTATTTCCCGGGTTTAAGATAGGCCTGGATCGATTTAACATAAATCTCAAACTGCCGGATCCCCTTTGGGGTGATCCGGCAGGTCGTTAAAGGACGTTTGTTCCGGAAGGTTTTCTCAATGGAAATATATCCTTCGCCGCTGAGTTTCTCCAGTTGTACGCTCAGGTTTCCTGAGGTTGAGCCTGTCTTTTCTTTCAGGAAGGTAAAATCGGCCTCCTCCGTTCCTATCAGGATGGAAACCACCGCCAGGCGCAGCTGTGAATGCAGGACAGGATCAAGTTCACCGAGCGTTTTCATACCTGAATTTCAGTTTAAGGGTGTATCCCGGGATGATGTAGCCCACCAGGACCGATATCCCAAGTAAAATAAGTTGCATTTCAAACGAAACATAACAGGCGATGATGGCACACGCCCAGCAACCGACCGCACCTATGACCAGGGGCAAAAAGCCGAATGATTTCCCTGAAATAAAAAGCCCGATGCCGTAAAGGACCATGAGCACAGGATAAGCCACTGCAGGTCCCGATTTCATGCCGATAAAAAGTGTCACTACGAGGCCAAACATCAGCGAGGTCCAGGTGTAGCCCAGGAAGCGGTCGACGTAGGTCCTTACGGTGCGCTCCCGTTTTTCTCTGATACCGTAGATGGTGGCGATGATCGCTCCCGATCCCATCAGCACCGGCCAGGGAAGCCAGCATAAATCGGTTTTAACGACAGTCAGGAGAATATAATGGAGCAGGCTGGCAAAGAATACCAGCCATCCCCACAGGAGATAATGGAGGCTGTTGTCGGCGATGCCATGCTTCGCCGTATTGATCATTTCATTGATGATCCTGAAACTGTCGTGTTCCGAAAAATTGTCATTTGGTTCCATATACGATTTAATTTAGATGATTATATTAATAAATAGATTGCAAATCTAAATAAGTTTATAATATAAACAATAAATTCAAAGATCAATTTTTCAATTAGTTGATTTATTG
>CAIYQH010000279.1 GCA_903928285.1 uncultured Bacteroidales bacterium | reverse complement strand
GTGAATCGTTGCGGGCAGCCATTACCAGTTGATCCTCGGCTTTATCAGGACCATTGAAGATGATCATTTTCCCGGGAACCCCATTGCCTAGTGCCTTTTCATACTCAAATCCTGAAACAACCTCCGCCCACGATCCTTCCTGATGGAAGATCCTGCAAACGGCATTCAGGTAGTTGGTTTTATAGGACCAGGCAAACTGAACTTTTGGGTACCTGGTCTTGAATATTCTGGACATATTCTGATAACTGCGTCGGATCTGTTGTTCTGAAAGGACAAAAAGGGGAGAGCCGTACTCACGGATCAAAGCCTTCACACTGGCCCCTTCGAGGTGTGACACGACTTCGCTCCTGGCTTGTGTTCCGAACTTATTCACCAGACCTGCATTCAGTTTCCTGATGATCGGCCTTTCGTATCTTAGTTTTTCCATGTTTCAATATTTTAGGTTGTCAATCGGCTATTCGGACCATCCTGGTCACCGATCTAAGTACATAATTTACAATTCTCCTGTTCCAGATATCTTCTGAAATTCGCCCACATCCGTTATTAATTCCCAGGCGTAGCGAACGAACATTTTTCCAACCTCATAACTCCTGAATGGTTCAACGGTTTCTCCGAGGGCCATCCTGACGAGTGTTGCAGGTTGATTTTGACCCGCGGCCGCAGTCAGGTAAATCCAGGCAGGAAAACGGGGATTGACCTCCATGATGTAAGGAATGCCGGTGGCCGACTGCATAATTTCGAGTTCACATCCACCGCGCCACCTGGTGGCTTTTATAAATTTATGGGCAAGTTCAATCAGGGAGGGATCTTCGATGGTGATACCAGCCCATGCTTTGCCTTTATCGGTGATGTAAAGTTTTCGCATGGGGATTACGCTGATGGTATTTCCTTTTCCATCACCAAGGGCTGCAATATTGATTTCAGTTCCCTTGATGAACTTTTGGGCAATGATGGGCAAACCCCATTTCGCTTGTAGCTGGAAAAAGGCCTTTTGGGCTTCCTCCAGGGTATTGGCAATGGTTGCATCATAATATTTCCCCTTAATGACCAGTGGATATTCCAACTCCTCGGCTGCCTTCATCAGTTCGGAAGGCTGGTTGATAAGCCGGTCCTCTGGAACCATCAACTGGTGCTTTTTTCCGAATTTGTAAAGCACGGTCTTGTGCCGGGCTTCAAACTGCTCCATTTCAGGCAGGTAGCTGCGGATGCCCATTTTTTCCAGCTCCTCCCTTAATTTGATAAAACTAAACAACTCAGCATCGAAATTGGGAATAACGAGGTCGATGTTTTCGATTTGATGTATGTACTTCATCCGATGCAAAAGGCTCTCGGTACCGGCCGATGGATAGGGAATTTGATAGGTTTTGTCTATCAGGTCGTGCAGATAGATTCCTGGCTCAAGGGACTCATAATTGAGTCCAATGATGCGCAGATCAAACTCGGGCGATTCCCTGATAGCCCGAATGACTGCGACTCCCGGTCCCGGACTGTCTATGGCATTTAGTCCGGTTACGGCGATCACCAGTTTCTTTTTTATCAAAGTATTGGTAGTAATCATTTGCTTTAATCGAAGTGTTGGTTAATTATTCTTGATTTCCCCTTACGACCCAATTGCCATTTTCAATATGGTTTCAGAG
>CAIYQH010000278.1 GCA_903928285.1 uncultured Bacteroidales bacterium | reverse complement strand
CGGAAACAGATTAGTTTACTATCCCCAGAATAAGATCTATTCTTTCGGAATAAATGTTGAATTTTAATTAACCTGAGCAATGAAAAATATATTAAAATACCAGATAATCTTAATCATGGTTCTTGGTTTTGGTTCCTGCGTCTCATTAGACACACCACCAACCTCTGAAATAACAGAAAACGTATATTGGCAAAGTAAAGCAGACTTCGATATGGCCTTGACAGGATGCTATGCAGGATTACAGAGTAATGTTATGGCCTCAAGTCAGCCATTCTTTGATTGTATGACGGACAATTCTTCTGTGAGTTCACAATCCGCTTATGGCCTGAATATTGGTTATTTTTTGGAGGGAGCCATCTCTCCATCCAACGGAGGAATCGTATCCGACTTATATGCAAACTGCTACAAAGCAATTATACGAACCAATATATTTCTAAAGAATATTGATTCCTACAAGGGTTCTGATATTGCAGCATCCCGGACTCAGCTGATTGGAGAAGCATCCTTTATACGTGGTTATTGTTATTGGATGCTATATCTCTATTATGGCGAAGTTCCAATAGTAAAGGAAGTACTGGACCTCACAAACCAGATCAAGCCAAAGTCAACACTAAATGAAGTTTATTTATCAACTATGGCAGACATTGAATTGGCAATAAAATCATTGCCTGACAAGACCTACAAAGCAATGGCAGGTCATGCAACAAAATCCGCGGCTTTGGCTTTGAAATCCAGGATTCTGATGTATCAGGCAACACTAAATCGTTCAACGCCAGATGTGTCATTATTTCAGCAAGCTTACGATGCTATTTCTCAGATCACAGTATATAACAACACCTCTTTGGATGTTGATTATGCCAAGATTTTCCAACCTGCCACCCAGGAAGCAAGCAACGAGATCATGTTTTCAATAAAATATAAAGCTCCTAGTAATTACTCCAATTGGGATATTGGAGCCTCTTTGTATAACAATGTAAAACCCACCAAGGACTTATGGGATTCATATGAAGCAGGTGATAAGCGCAGGGATGCTACAATAGCCTTAAACGGGAAATATACATGGCCGGGAGGGCAGCAAATCACTTTGCCAACAACTTATGCATTTTTGGTAAAAGCCGCAAGACCAGTATTAACTCCTGCATCAATTTGGACAGGGTCAGAACAGAGTGACCAAGACGCAGTGATCATACGTTACGGCGAAGTATTGTTACTTAAAGCTGAAGTTGCCAATGAATTGGGAAAACCTATCAGTGAAATAGTAAACTATATCAACACTGTTCGTACACGTTCAGGTTTGGGGGCATTGTTAATGTCATTGTCTCAGGCACAGCTTCGCACTGCAATTCGTAACGAACGTCGTGTAGAATGTTGTTTCGAATTTATGCGCTGGTATGACCTTAAACGGTGGGGAATTTTAAATAGCAGACTTAATGGATTTAATCCAGACCCTATTGTTAATCCAGGCAGGTCAATAATCTATCCGGAAAGACAGTTTTATCTTCCGCTCCCACAATATGAAATTGATATCTCAAACGGAATTTTAATTCAAAATCCAGCTTATAATTAAGGTTATAAAACGTTAACGAAAATAAATTGCCTATGATGGTATTGTAAAAAAAGACAGGGAGGTATTTACGCTACCTGCCCTGTCGAAATGCAGAAATAATCTTTAGTGAGTATTAATTCTACAAAACAAAATTATGAAAAAAAAATTGAACCAATGTTTAGTAAAGAAGAATGGCCTAAATAAACTAATCAATGTGATTCGCCTCAGCATTTTCATCCAGTTCTTCTCTTTATCACAGGCATTTGCAGTGGGCTCTTTTTCACAGCCGACCAAACTGAGTCTGGATATGAGAAATACCGGAATAGAAGATGTGAATAACGGCAGTTTGATAGCCGTAGAAAACGAATATATCAGCCAACAGCAAAAATCCATTTCAGGGAAGGTGACCGATGCTTCCGGAGCGACATTACCTGGAGTTTCGGTAGTCGTAAAAGGGACTACTTCAGGTGTAATTACTAATATGGAAGGTAAGTTTTCCTTATCAAATATTCCTGATAATGCCACTTTACAGTTTTCGTTTGTAGGGATGAAGGGTCAGGAGATTGTTATTGCAGGTAAAACAACTATAAATGTTACACTTTCAGACGATGCAATAGGTATTGAAGAGGTAGTTGCTATCGGATATGGAACCATGAAAAAATCAGACCTTGCCGGTGCTGTGGCATCTGTAAAAGGTGATGATTTAGGTAACACACAGGCAAATACAATTGTTCAAACATTACAAGGGAGAATATCTGGTGTTGATATTAAGTCTGCTTCTAATGCACCAGGTGGAGACGTTAGGAT
>CAIYQH010000277.1 GCA_903928285.1 uncultured Bacteroidales bacterium | reverse complement strand
TTCACATTCTTCGGCAAAAAAATTGTATACGACCTCTTTTACCTCACTCCTTGTCTGTTCTGTAATGACTGCCATCTGCGGTTGTTTATTTTGCAAAAATAATTTTTTTTTACTTGGTCAGGACTCAAATTTTTTGAGGACGAGGGTAGCATTGTGACCACCGAAACCAAAGGAGTTTGACAGCGCAGCCCTGCAGTCTTTGACCCTTGCGACATTGGGAATATAATCGAGATCCAGATCGGGATCGGGTACGTTGTAATTGATGGTGGGGGGGAGCATGCCATCCCGTAAACTCAGTGCGGTGATGATCGTTTCGATGGCTCCGGCGGCGCCGATGGTATGTCCGGTCATCGATTTGGTAGAGGATACCGGTATCGTTTTTGCAAGATCACCGAATACCTTCCTGATAGCCATGGTTTCATACCGGTCATTCAACTCGGTCGAAGTACCATGGGCATTGATATATCCCACCTCCTCTTTTTGAATGTTGGCGTTTTTCAACGCCCGCTCCATCGTTTCAGCCATGCCCTCGCCGTCCTTCATCGGGGCCATGATGTTGTATCCCTCGCTGGTAAGGGCATATCCTGCAAGGGTGGCATAAATCCGGCTGTTACGGGCTAAAGCATGTTGTTTTGATTCCAGGATGACGACACCGGCACCCTCCCCGATAACGAAGCCGTCCCGGTCCAACGAAAAGGGCTTGCTGGCACATTCAGGGTTGTCGTTGGCAACCGACAGGGCATACAGCGCATTAAAACCGTTGATCTCCTCTGCATTGATTATGGAATCGGCCCCTCCCGCAATGACGATATCGGCCTGACCGTTTTTGATCATCTCAAATGCGAAGGCAATGGCATAGGCCGATGAGGCACATGCAGTGTTGACCGAGAAACTGGGCCCCAGCAGGTGGTATTCCAGCGAGATCCAGGCAGGCATGGAGTTGGTCATCGACTTGAAAATTGTATTCTGCAGGGTTGTCTCCGTTTCAACGCTTGAATTGCCTGTATTGACAACCCCCATAATAACGCTGCACCTTGTCCGGTCAAGGTTTTCAAATTGAATTCCGGAATCTTCCACGGCGATTTTCGCCGTTGTCACGCACATACGGGTAACGCGGGTCATCTGGCCGGCGGCCCTTTTTTTTATAAAGGTATGTGAAAGATCATCAAAGCCGGGTGGCAGTTCAGCAGCAATTTTCGTGGCGCAGGAGGCGGCATCGAACAGCGATATTTGTTTTACACCGCTTTTTCCTGCCAACAGATTCTCCCAATTTTCATCCAACGACAATCCCAGGGATGAAATCAATCCCATCCCGGTAATAACAACTTCCTGCGACATCCCTGGTTAGTTCTGCAAATTGTTAGCCCACCTGCACATCATATCGATATCGGCCTGGGTTGGCAGCTTATCAGGGTTGTTTTTACGCCATTTGCCGGTGGGCATCGACTTTTTGGTCAACTCCTTGCATATCTGCTTTGCCTTATCCTGTTGTTTTTCGCTGTCGTATTTATCCCAAACCGAGAAGTTCACTTTGCCTTTTGCCATGAAATTGCCATCATCGGCATGACAATCCATGCAGGTTTTTTTCACAAACTGCAGGACGCTGTCGGGCAGCGGCATGGATTTACCAGCATTCCGGGTCTCTTTGGAGCCAATAGCCTTGTGCGGGTTAAAAACAAGGCCAATGGAAAACAATACACTCAACGATAGGAGCGTTATCAATGCGATTTTTTTCATGGGTGGACAGATTTTTTTTACAAAGATAACCAAGATACCCGATTGAAACGAAGAAATTTCATGCCGGATAGCTATGCCTGATTCAATTTTCCATAAGAACCTCCTGGTTTGAGTAGAAGAAAATTAATAACTTTGCAACTGAAATAATCATAAAAAACCAATCAATTATGCGACTAACAGGATTTTTTTTAGCGGTATTACTTTTCTCGGGAATGACTATGATAACCTCCTGCAGCAAAAAAAGCACGGAAACACCGGTTGATCAGACCCCGACCATCAGCTTTGCCACGATTAACGGCTACCTGTCACATGATGTCAATTACCCTGTCGACAGTCTTTTCAAAGTGAGGATACTTGCAGCTTCCAATATCAGTTCAAAGGCGTTGCTGACCAAACTGACCATTACCACAACCTTTAACAACAGCTCCTATACCCAGGACACAACCTTCAGTACTGCATTGCTGAACATTGATATTTCGGCAAGGACCTTTAAACTTCCCGGCGCTGAAAAATGGGCCTACAAGGTTACCGATCAGAAAGGCCAGACCAAAGAGATCAGCCTGACCATTACCGGCATTGTCACGATGTTGCATGCGTTGAAAACAGCTCCCTTGGTTCAGACGGGAGATCAGCCTGTATTTACTTTTTCAGGAAATAAAGACTGATCACATCTCTTCTGGTTGGGAAATGGTCTGATTGAGCTGTATTACCTGTCAAATTTCAGCAATAGTTTTCCCAGCGGATCCTGGCCGATTCCGAAATATTCTTCAATGGCGTGGGTTATGCCTTCCTGCCGCACAGGCAGTTTTGCCGTGAATTTCGCGCAGGCCGAGAGCCATGTATGTCGCAGATGTTCTTCGATATCGGCTTCATATTCTGGTGGTTCCACAGTATTTCCTGTCAATGGGTATTTGAAAAAACCTTCATGGGTTTTAACACCAAGTTTTCCGGCTGCAACAAGCTTTTCCAGGGCAGTTAAAAACAACTCATAGGAGTCCTTCCGGGGATATTCGCGAATATAATTCCTGATGGAAACCAGCATGGTATCCAGGCCGACGGCATCGCAAAAATCAAAAACGCCAAAAGGGAACAGATTCGACTTAACCAGCTGGTCCATTTGTTCATAGGTACACGAGCCCTCTTTTACAATGCGGAACGCTTCATTCTGCACCTCCAGGAAAATTCTGTTGAGGATAAAACTGTTTTGTTCATCCAGGGTGATATGGCAGCGGCCAATAGTCTCCAGGAAGGACTCGAGCTTTTTTGCAGAATCAGCAGTTACAGCCTGAGAAAGCGTGATTTCAACAATGTCGACCATCGCAACCGGGTAAAAAAAATGAAGACCTGCCACCTGTCGCCGGCCATCGTTTTCGGGCAACAGTGCTGACGGGTTTATGGATGAGGAGTTTGAGCTGAAAATGGCCTCCTGCCTGACGATTCTGTCAATCGCTCCAAAAAGTCTTTGCTTCTCTTCCAGCTTTTCAGTGATTGCCTCGATCACCAGATCACAATCCTGCAACGCCGTCAGGTCGGTCGTGACGGGGGTTAGGAGCAGGGTACCATACCGGACCTTGTCTATTACCCCCGTTTCAAGCGCCCGCCGTATCCTCTTTGAAAACTGTTTTGTTAACTTTTCAAGGTTGGTGCGTTCACTGCAGATCCAAACCAGGTCAAATGGCTGGCCGATCAGGAAATAAAAGATGCCGGAACCCATTTTCCCGGTGCCGATGATGCCGACTTTAGTCATATGAATGCATTACAATAAATACAATTGTTGAATTTACGGTTTGTTTGATTTTTTGTCATTTTTCGAATGAATCCTGTTCCGATCATCCAAACAACAAATTTAACCACAAGGTTCACAATGAGTTCTTTGTGAGCTTTGTGCCTTTTTTGTGTCATTGTGGTTAATGTTAAGGATCATACGTCTTTACGAACCATTAATTTCAGTATTGGCTTCTTTCCCTGCGGATGAAGATGCTGCCGTACCCTCCGCAGTCATCTTCCCCTGCTGCAACTGGTCGTGCCATGAACCACGGTCCTGTTTGATTACCATCTCCCTGTAAGCTGCCATATGCCGGTAATGGTCCATGATATGCCGGTGGTAGCCCAGCATGGATATCAGGAATCCCAGGCCTTTGTCGATCGCCAGGTGCCCGGTACGGATCTGCTTCAGGATGAAGGCAAAGAGCTTTCGCCGTTCCGGATCGGATGCGAGAAAAAAAGCTTTGAAAGTTACCCAAGACACCCTCATTTTCATCCAGGCTGAGATATCGCCTCCCTCGCGGGTAAAGGCGCCGTTGCTGAACAGCACTTCTGCTTTGGCGCGGATGGTGCTGAAGGAATAAAGGCGGCTGATGGTTTCCATATAGCGGTCGAATAGGTCGGTCTGAGATATGTTCATATAATGCAGGGTAGGGAAGTGGCCGACACCCAGTTCGGGGTTGCAGGAGAAAAGGCGTCCCTCCTCCCTGAGTTTCCTGTGGGTTTCAGTTCCCGGCGATGCATTCAGCAGGTGCAGGTTGACATAGGCAAGGTTATGGTCCAGGCAAAAATCATAGATCCTGTCCAATTCATCCAGGGTGTCATGATCAAAGCCAACAACGAAACTGGCGCTGATATGAATCCCGGCGGCATGGATCTTCCGGATCGCCTCTGCATATATTTTGCCGCCACGGTTGTGATGCTTGTGCGATTCATCAAGACTTTCGGCGTTCAGCGATTCAAACCCCACCAGGATGTTAAAACAACCGGCATCGGCCATCAGCCCGAGCAGTTCATCGTCGGTGGCGACATCCAGGCTGCACATGCATCCCCATGAGATCTTCAGCGGGATGATCGCTTTCATCAGCTCCTTTACATATTTTTTCTGGATGGTGAGATTATCATCGACAAAGAAAAAATAGTTTTT
>CAIYQH010000276.1 GCA_903928285.1 uncultured Bacteroidales bacterium | reverse complement strand
CATGAGTTCGGTTCAGAATAAAACGAGTGTCAGGTCTATCAATATGTTCGGCCTATCGGTCGTGAAGGTGATCTTCGAAGATAAGGTGGAGGATTTTTTCGCCCGTCAGCAGATCAACAACCAGTTGCGGGGCATCGACTTTCCCGAGGGGGTGGAACCCGATGTTCAGCCCCCCTACGGCCCGACAGGGGAAATTTTCAGGTATGTGCTGAAAAGTAAAAAACTAAACTCCCGCGACCTGCTGACGATCCAGAAATGGGTGGTCGACAGGCAGCTGCGCTCCATCTCGGGGGTGGCCGACATCACCACCTTCGGAGGCCGCGATAAAATCTATGAAATCCAGATCAACCCCGTGCTGCTTTCCAAGTACGACATCACCCCGTTGGAGGTTTACCAGGCTGTTTCAAAGAGCAACATCAATGTCGGCGGCGATGTGATCGAGAAGAACGGCCAGGCCTATGTCGTGCGCGGCATGGGCTTGCTGAACAAAATCGAGGACATTGAGAACATCATCGTGGAGGATATCAAGGGGGTGCCGATCCTGGTGAAGAATGTGGCCAGGGTCGTTGAATCGGACCTGCCGCGCGTGGGTCAGGCAGGATTTAACGCCAACGATGATATCATTGAAGGGATCGTCGTGATGCGTAAGGGCGAAAACCCCAGTGAGATCCTCAAGGGGATCAGGGCAAAGGTTGACGAACTGAATAACGGCATCCTGCCCGGGGATGTCCATCTCGAGACTTTCTACGACCGCGACAACCTCGTGGAATACTGTACCGAAACGGTAATGCATAATCTCCTGGAGGGGATCATCTTCGTGACGGTCGTGGTCTTCCTTTTCATGGCCGACTGGCGCACCACCGTCATCGTATCCATCATCATCCCCCTCTCGCTGCTGTTTGCCTTCCTGTGCCTGCGCATGCAGGGGATGAGCGCCAACCTGCTGTCGCTGGGCGCCGTCGACTTCGGGATCATCATCGACGGGGCGGTGGTCATGGTCGAGGGGCTGTTTGTCGCCCTCGACCACATGGCGAAAAACTATGGCATGGAACGGTTCAACAAACTCAGCAAACTTGGACTTATCAAGCAGACCGCTTCCAAAACAGGCAAAGCTGTGTTCTTCTCAAAGCTGATCATCATTACGGCGCTTATCCCGATCTTTTCCTTCGAAAAGGTCGAAGGCAAGATGTTCGCCCCGCTCGCATACACCCTTGGATTTGCCCTGTTGGGAGCCCTGATCTTCACCCTGACCCTTGTCCCGGTGTTAAGTTCGGTGCTGCTGCACAAAAACGTGAGGGAAAAGAAAAACTATTTTACCGAATTCGTAAACAAATATGTCAGCGCCGCCTTCCTGTGGACCTTCAGTCACAAGAAGATCAGCCTGTCGGTTGCCTTCCTGTTCCTGCTGCTTACACTTTACAGTACACGCTGGCTGGGTACCGAGTTCCTGCCGCAGCTGAATGAAGGGGCGCTCTGGGTGGAGGCTAAAATGCCGATGAGCATGTCGCTAACCGAAACGGTACGCATGGGACATGTGATCCGCCAGAAGTTACAGGAATTTCCCGAGGTCAACGGGGTTCTGTCACAGACAGGCCGTTCAAACGACGGTACCGACCCGAGCGGTTTCTATTATGTACAGATGCAGGTCAATCTGAAGAATAAAAAGGACTGGAAACGAAAATTCTCCTACGACCAGCTGGTGGAGGAGATGGACAAGAGCCTGAAGAATTTCCAGGGAATCAATTTCAACTACTCCCAGCCGATCATCGACAATGTGCAGGAGGCTGTGGCCGGGATCAACGCGAACAACGTGGTGAAGATTTTCGGTCCCGACCTGAAGACGCTCGACAAATATTCCAACGAAGTGCTGAAAAACATCCAGAACGTAGATGGGATCAAGGATGCCGGCATTATCAGGAATATCGGGCAGCCCGAGATCCAGATCCTGCTCGACGAGCCCAGGATGGCCCTTTACGGCGTTACCACGGCCGATGCGCAGGCGGTCATTGAAATGGCCATCGGCGGAAAAACCGCGAGCATCATGTACGACGGGGAGCGCAAGTTTGATATCAGGATCCGTTATCCCTATGAATACAGGAAATCGGAAGACGAGATGAGGCGTATCCTGGTGCCGACCGTGTCGGGTTCGAAAATTGCCCTGAGTAACATTGCCGATTTCAAAACCATGACCGGCCCTGCCTTTATTTACCGCGACAACAACATGCGCTTTATCGGCGTCAAGTTTACAGTGCGCGACCGCGACCTGGGAAGTACCATAGCCGATGCCCAGAAAAAGGTAAATGCCGGTGTGAAATTACCAAAGGGATATTCCTACCAGTGGACAGGTGAATTTGAAAACCAGGTTCGGGCAACCAAACGGCTGAACCAGGTGGTTCCCATCAGCATCATCATCATTTTCATCCTGCTGTTCATCGCCTTCGGCAATGCAAGGGATGCAGGACTGGTTTTGGTCAATGTACCCTTTGCCTTGGTCGGGGGTATCCTGGCACTTCATATAACAGGGATGAATTTCGGGATCTCAGCCGGGGTTGGCTTTATCGCGCTGTTTGGCATCTGCGTGCAGAACGGCGTGATCCTGATCACCGAATTCAATTCAAATATGATGCTCAAGATGACCCTGGCCGAATCGATCAAACACGGTGTCGAATCGCGCATCCGGCCAGTCGTGATGACGGCCCTGATGGCATCCATCGGACTGCTGCCTGCGGCCATGTCGACCGGCATTGGCAGCGAGAGCCAGAAACCGCTGGCCATCGTCATCATTGGCGGACTGGTTACCGCCACCATCCTGATACTCCTGATCTTCCCGATCATCTACTGGATCGTGAACCGCCATTCCTTCTCCGAAAAACCTGTGGTGATCGTATAGGCCCCGGCCGGTTTGTGCTTTGCGAAAACAATATTACGGGTATGGTTGTGGCGACCATACTGCGGGGCAATTGACCGGAGGCCTTCCCAATAAAATGGAGAGTATTCAGCAAATAATCAGGAACATATTAAAATATTGATGGTTGTATTATATTTTTACCTATATTTGCAGCCGATTCAGGAATGCAGATGCGGGGGGACAAATCGTCCCCTCTTTTATTGATAACCCATGATCACCGAAAAAGAAATTAAAAAGCTGATTGAAGAACATTTTTACGGGAGTGAGTATTTCCTGGTGGAACTTAAAATCAGAACAGGCAACCGTATTAATGTATTTGTTGATGGTGATCACCGCGTAAACATTGAGGTTTGCAAGCAACTAAGCCGGTTTCTTGAAGAGAGTCTTGACCGTGAAGCCGAGGATTTTGAACTGACAGTCTCTTCCGCCGGGGCCGACCGCCCGATAAAACTCCCGCGGCAATACAGGAAAAACATTGGAAACGAACTGGAACTGGTCACTAAAAACGGTGATAAAATTTCGGGAATTATCCTGGATGCCGATGAAAACGGTATCCGGATTGAGCAGGTTCCTGTGAAAAAAACAAAAAAAGAGCAGGAAAAGGTCATCCTGGACTTGAAATTTGACGATATTAAATCAGCGATAGAAGTAATCTCATTTAAAAAGTAGAATTATCAAACAATGGAACATCTGAATTTAGTCGAAACCTTTTCAGAATTCAAAGAATTCAAGAACATCGACAGGGAAACCATGATGCGCATCCTGGAAGATGTGTTCAAGCACATGCTGACGAAAAGGTTTGGGTCGTCCGATAACTTCGACATCATTGTTAACATCGACAAGGGTGACCTTGAAATTTTCAGGTCACGCACGATCGTTGAAGATGGCACGGTTGAGGATGAAAACACCCAGGTACCCCTTTCGGAGGCCGTTAAGATTGAACCCGATTTTGAAGTCGGGGAAGAGCTTTCGGAAGAGATCAAACTGGAGAGTTTTGGCCGCCGTGAAATCCTTGCCATCCGTCAGAACCTGATTTCCAAGATCCAGGAATATGAAAAGAACAATGTTTACACCAAATACCGTGAAAAGATCGGGGAGATCATCTCCGGCGAGGTTTACCAGGTGTGGAAGAAGGAGATCCTGGTGGTCGATGATGAAAACATTGAACTGATCCTGCCCAAATCGGAACAGATCCCTTCGGATTTCTATCGCAAGGGCGATACGATCAGGGCCGTGGTTTCGAAAGTGGAGATGAAGAACAACAACCCGATCATCATCCTGTCGCGCACTTCCGAGGCTTTCCTCGAACGACTGTTCGAATCGGAGGTTCCCGAGGTGTACGACGGCCTGATCAATATCAAGAAGATTGTCCGCGTACCGGGCGAGCGTGCAAAAATCGCCGTTGAATCCTACGACGACCGGATCGACCCGGTTGGCGCCTGTGTCGGGATGAAGGGCAGCCGTATCCACGGAATCGTCCGTGAATTGAAAAATGAAAACATCGATGTCATCAACTATACCACCAACCCCTCCCTGTTTATCCAGCGTGCGCTGAGCCCTGCAAAGGTCTCTTCCATTGTGATCATCGAGGAGGAGAAGAGGGCGGATGTCTATATGAAACCCGACCAGGTTTCGCTGGCCATTGGCAAAGGGGGCTTTAATATCAAACTTGCCGGGAAACTTACCGGTTACGAGATCGATGTTTACCGCGATACCGATGTGGATAATGAAGATGTGGATATCCAGGAATTCTCTGATGAAATCGATCAGTGGATCATAGATGAATTGAAATCAATTGGTTGCGATACTGCAAAAAGTGTGTTGGATTTGGATGTTCTTGAGTTGGTGAAGCGGACCGACCTCGAAGAGGAGACGATCAATGAAGTTGTCCGCATTTTAAAAGCTGAATTTGAATAAAAAACCATAATTTTGCTCAATGAGTGAAGGCGTAACAAGTACCAGGTTAAGCAAAGCTGCACGGGAATTTAACATTGGGATGAAGACCGTAGTGGATTTCCTTGCTAAAAAGGGATTCCCGATCGACATGGATCCGAATGCGAAATTAACGCAGGATATGTATACCCTCCTGATGAAAGAATTCGCTTCGGAAAAGCATGTCAAGGAAGAGGCGAAAAAGATCGGGCTGCAATTCAGCACCCACGAAACCGTCACCATCGAGGATAAAAGGTTGGCATCGAAAGACCGTGAGAAGGAGCTTGATGATCTGTTCATCAAGAATGTCTCAATGGAATTCGAGAAAAAACAGTACGAGACTGCAAAAAAGGTTAAGGAAACCGTAGTCAGGGAGCCTGTAAAAGAACCCGTCAGGGAAGAGCAAAAGGCGGAAGCTGCCCCCCCGCCTCCCCCGCCGCCACCCGAGCCTGTTGCACCACCTGTTGAGGTGATTGTTCAACCTGTTATCGTGGAGGAAAAACCAGTTGTCGAACAACCGGTGATTCTCCATGAGGAACCTGTCGTAATAAAAGCAGAGCCCCCCGTTGCGGCAGAAGTTGCTCCCCCCCCCGTTGAAACCCCTGAACCTGTTCAGATGGTTGAGGTTGTCGTTGCCGTTCCCGAACCGGAACCTGTTATCGCACCGGAACCCGAACCTGTAAAATCATCCACAGGAGATCTGAAGATCGTCGGCAAGATGGACCTGGCCATTTTCGATAAGAAACTGTCGAAAAAAGGAAAGCCAAAACCGGAGACCTCCCCTGAAACTACGGCTCCTCCCGTGGTAAAGGCGCCCGAACCCGTTGCCGTCGTTACTGCTCCGGTTGCTGAAGCGCCTGAACCCGCCGAACCGGTTATTGCCGAAGTGCCCGCGGTCGTTGAGCCTCCCAAACCTGCAGAACCTGTCGAGGAATCCAATTTCATGCGCACCGAACGCATCATTCTCGAAGGTCCGACCATCCTGGGTTCCATGACCCTTCCCGAACCAAAGAAATTTGAGAAACGGAAACCGCAACCGGTGGCTTCATCCTCGGATGAGACCCTGAAATCAAAGAAGAAGAAACGCCGCCGCATCAAACGGCAAGGCGAAGAGGGGACAGTCAGTACCAGCGTTACGGTTACTACCCCTGAAGCTCCCCGTCCGAGCATGCACAAGCTTACGCTTGCAAAAGACAAAAAGGTTCAGAAGGATAACCAGAAAACCGAGGTTACCGTTGAAGATATCGAAAAACAGATCAAGGAGACCCTGGCCCGTTTAAGCCCGACCGGAAAATCCAAGGCATCGAAATACCGTAAAGCCAAACGTGATGCGGTTAGTCAGCAGATGCACCAGGAACTGGAGCGCATGGAAGAGGGTAAACGCGTCATCAAGGTTACCGAGTTTGTAACCGCCAATGAGCTTGCCTCCATGCTCAATGTACCGGTTACCGATGTCATCTCGACCTGTATGTCGCTCGGCATGTTTGTATCCATCAACCAGCGTCTCGACGCGGAAACCCTCACCCTTGTTGCAGAAGAATTCGGACACAAGGTGGAATTCGTGAGCGTTGAAGTTCAGGAAGCCATCAAACAAAACGAGCCGGACAAACCCGAAGACCTTGTTGACCGCCCGCCGATCGTTACCGTCATGGGCCATGTCGACCACGGAAAGACCAAACTGCTCGACTTCATCAGGAGTACCAACGTGGTGGCCGGCGAAGCCGGGGGCATCACGCAGCATATCGGCGCCTACGAGGTTCTCCGTCCCGACGGGAAAAAGATCACATTCCTCGACACGCCTGGACATGAAGCCTTTACCGCCATGCGTGCCCGCGGAGCCAGTATCACCGACGTGGCGATCATCGTGATTGCGGCCGACGAAACGGTAATGCCCCAGACCCGTGAAGCCATCAACCATGCCCTGGCAGCCGGCGTTCCCATTGTTTTTGCCTTCAATAAGATGGATAAAAATAATGCCAACCCTGAGAAGCTCCGCGAAGAGCTGTCGAAGATGAACATCCTGGTTGAGGAGTGGGGCGGAAAATACCAGACCCAGGAAATTTCCGCCAAGGTGGGTACCAACGTCGATTTGCTGCTCGAAAAGGTTTTGCTTGAAGCTGAAATGCTCAACCTCAAGGCAAACCCACTGCGGCTTGCAACCGGCACGGTCATTGAATCGTCGCTCGACAAGGGCCGTGGGTATGTTGCCAAACTGCTTGTCCAGAACGGAACGCTGCGCGTGGGCGATATCGTCCTCGCAGGCGCTACATATGGTAAGGTAAAGGCCATCTACAACGAACGAAACCTTCCCATCCGCGAGGCAGGTCCGTCACAGCCCATGCTGATGCTGGGTCTGAACGGAGCTCCCCAGGCCGGCGACGGGTTCAATGTCATGGCGGATGAAAAGGAATCCAAGGCGATCGCAACCAAACGTCTGCAGTTGCAGCGTGAACAGGGATTGCGTACCCAGAAACATATCACCCTCGACGAAATCGGGCGTCGTATAGCCATTGGCGACTTCAAGGAACTTAACATCATCGTCAAAGGCGATGTTGACGGATCTGTCGAAGCCCTCTCCGATTCCCTGCTGAAACTTTCGAACGAAGAGGTCATGGTCAACGTGATCCATAAATCGGTCGGAGCCATTACCGAATCGGATGTATTGCTGGCCTCGGCCTCCAATGCCGTTATCGTCGGGTTCCAGGTAAGACCGTCGGTAAGCGCCCGTAAACTGGCTGAAGCCGAACAGATCGACATCCGTCTCTATTCGATTATCTACCAGGCGATCGAAGAGATCAAGGCTGCCATCGAAGGCATGTTATCGCCCGATATCGAAGAGAAGATCCTTTGCAATATCGAAGTCCGCGATGTATTCAAGATTACCAAGGTGGGTTCTGTTGCAGGATGTATGGTACTCGACGGAAAGGTTACACGCAATACCAAAATCCGCGTGATCCGCGACGGTATCGTGGTACACACCGGAAACCTCGGTTCGCTGAAACGCTTCAAGGACGATGTGAAGGAGGTCCTTACCGGCTACGAATGCGGTCTGAACATCGACGGTTTCAACGACATCAAGGTCGGCGACATCGTTGAAGGATATGAACAGATTGAGGTAAAACGGAAACTTTAGGATTTAACGCTCAAGGGTCTGGAGCCGGTCGGGTCCGATAGAGAGGATATCGACCGGCAGCCCGACTTCCTCTTCAATATATTGGATATAGGCGGCCAATGCATCAGGGATATCGGATACCTGGCTGCAATTGTCAAGGTCGGCATTCCATCCCTTCATCTTGCGGTATACCGGTTGAATCTTCTGATCATCCAGTTCAAACGGAAAACTCTCCAGCAGTTCATTCCCCGATTGGTAATGGGTACAGATATTAATGGCAGGGAAGGGATTGAGCACATCGGCCTTCATCATTACCAGGCTGTCGACCCCGTTGAGCATGACCGAATATTTCAGCGCTGGCAGGTCAAGCCAGCCGCATCGGCGAGGCCGTCCTGTGGTGGAGCCGAATTCCATGCCCCCTACCCTCATTTTTTCACCATCATCATCATGCAGTTCGGTCGGGAACGGACCGCTGCCGACCCTGGTGCAATAGGCTTTGAAAACGCCATATACGATACCCACCCTGTGGGGCGAGATTCCCAGTCCGGAACAAACACCTGCCGTAATGGTATTGGAGGAGGTTACGAAGGGGTAGGATCCGAAATCAACATCGAGCATGGTTCCCTGCGCCCCTTCAGCAAGTACCGATTTCCCGGCATCAAGACTCTGGTTCAGGAAAATCTCGCTGTCGATGATCTTCAGCTCTTTCATCCTGCGGATCGCCTCGAACCACTTTTCCTCGTAGGTATCAAAGGAGAGCGAATCAAGCAGGTGATGCGAATAATCAAACCCTGAATGACGGATGATCTCCAGGTGTTCGGCTTTCAGTTTTTCATACCGGGCATTGAAATCGTGATCGGCGATGTTGCCGACCCGGATGCCATTGCGCCCGTATTTATCGGTATAGGTGGGTCCGATCCCCTTCAGGGTTGAGCCGATCTTGGTTGCCCCCTTGCCCGATTCCAGCGCAGCATCCATCAACCGGTGAGTCGGCAGGATAAGGTGGGCCCGTTTCGATACAAGCAGGTTATCCTTCGGCTCCATGCCCGCCTCCCTGAGTTTGTCAATTTCACGATAAAGGATCAGCGGATCGATGATCACGCCATTTCCGATGACATTCAGCGTTTGCGGATGAAAGATCCCGGAAGGGATGGTATGCAGCACATATTTGTTTCCACCAAAGATGATGGTATGGCCGGCATTCGGCCCGCCCTGAAAACGGGCAATGATATCATAACGGGGGGTAAATACATCGACAATCTTGCCTTTGCCTTCGTCGCCCCATTGCAAGCCAAGGATTACATCAACCTTCATAACAGGAGTTTACTTCTTCGATTTCGACTGGCCGTAAAACGTAAGTGCGTAGTGGGTGATCTTCACGTTGTAATTGTTTTCAACATGGGTTTTAACCTCTTCGATCCGGGGATCATAGAATTCAATGACCTCACCGGAATCCTCATAGATAAAATGGTCATGCTGCTTCAGCAGGGTCGATTTTTCAAACTGGGCATAGTTGGTGCCAAACTGATGCTTGGTCACAAGACCGCAGTCGAGGAGTAATTCAATGGTGTTATACAAGGTAGCGCGGCTAACCCTGTACTTGTGGTTTTTCATCCTGATATAGAGCGTTTCTATATCAAAATGGCCTTCCGTGGCAAAAATTTCTTTCAAAATGGTGTAGCGCTCAGGAGTTTTGCGATGGCCGTGGCGTTCCAGATATTCTGTAAACAAGGTGGACACGGTTTCGAACACATCTTCAGTAGGTTTCTTGATCATAT
>CAIYQH010000275.1 GCA_903928285.1 uncultured Bacteroidales bacterium | reverse complement strand
TGACATTTAGTGCGGTACAACGCGAAATACCAGGTACGAATGACGAAGTACGAAGTTTGGGATTAGCCGGCCGCTTTTCGTCCTTCGAACTTTGTACTTCACCTCCGTTTGTAATTTGTCCATTGTATTTCCACCTTTAAATGGACGTTAGTTCGGGAAAAGTCACAATTATGAATTTTTTGTCATGTAAATTCAATTGGCTGAAAAATGTCAACATGCTGAAATTGAGAAGCTTCAGAAGTCAGGAAGTATCAAAATCGATGGTTGAAAGCTCGTTTATTCCATTACCAAAAGTCCCCACCGCATGCGGGAGGCTGGTAACCAGGACCACCACCTGAACTACTGAAGCTTCTTTTGGCGTCCGGGCGGATAAACTTAGAAAAATGGATATCTTTGATCATCGGGCGGCCATAGGGTTCGCGCCATTTTTTCAAGTTTTACATGTCCAGGCAGACTAAAAGACCGCTATGAACGTTTTCCCAAAGCAGATACTATGGTCTTATGAATGTGGATACAGATAACAAAAACCTTATGGAACATCCTGTCAGCTTACGGAACCTGGGAAAATCAGGTTTGATGATAACCCCTGTCGGTCTTGGATGCTGGCAATTCAGCAAACAGGGTAACCTGGCGGGCAAATTCTGGCCGTCGCTGCCGGATGAGACGATCCGTGAAATTGTAAACATCAGTCTGGACGGCGGGATCAACTGGTTTGACACAGCCGAAGTTTACGGTCAGGGGGCATCTGAAAAAGCGCTGGCAAGAGCGCTGGTCTCATTAGGGAAGAAACCGGGTGAGGTCCTGGTTGCGACAAAGTGGTGGCCCCTTTTCCGCCGGGCATCGAATATGGCTAAAACCATTGACGACCGGCTGGCCTGCCTGAATCCCTATCCTATTGATCTTTACCAGGTGCACCAACCATGGGGTTTCTCCTCGGAAGTATCGGAAATGAAGGCGATGGCTGAACTGGTTCGTTCAAAGAAGATCAGTTTTGTTGGCGTGAGCAACTTTTCGGCAAAAAAAATGCGCAGTGCCTGGGAAACATTACAGCGGGAGGGTATCAACCTGGTGTCAAACCAGGTTCAATATAGCTTGCTGCACCGGGGCATCGAATCCGACGGAACCCTTGAAACCGCCAAAGAACTTGGCATCACCATCATCGCATTCTCTCCCCTGGCGCAGGGACTGGTAACCGGTAAGTTTCACGACAACCCTGAATTATTGAAGAATATAGGGTTTCGCAGGTATTCCTCCCGTTTTAAACCGCAGGGAATGGAGAAGAGCCGGCCGGTCGTGGCACTGGTCAGACAACTGGCTGACAAATACCAGGTTACCCCCGCCCAGGTTGCCCTGAACTGGCTGGTCAATTTTCATGGCGAAACTGTTGTAGCCATCCCCGGCGCAACCAAAGCCTCCCATGCCGCAGAAAATACAGGCGCCATAAAGTTTCTGCTTTCAGCGGAAGATATGAAATTGCTGGATGAAGTAAGCAGGGGGTTCACAGGTTCCTGACCCTTAATATGAACATCCTGAATGGTTATGCGCAAGAAAGTGGTCTCTATGGTAAAGAATCGGGTCAATCTATTCATGTTTGCCGCGATTTCATGTATCCTCCTGTTTACCTGTCTTATTTACCTGCAATCGCTTCATGGTCTGTTTCTTGATTATGATGACACGGACAACGTGGTCAATAATCCCCTGGTCCGGCAATTATCACCCGCTCATGTGTGGCAGATGCTCTCAGCGGCTAACCTTTACATGTACACCCCCCTGACCATTATCTCCTATGCCTTCGATTACGCCCTGTACGGACCTGATCCGTTTTTTTTCAAACTGACAAACCTGCTTATCCACCTGGCAAATGTGGCGCTGCTTTACATAGTGGCCTTCCGGCTCTTTCACAGCCGGTTCCAGGCAATATTTGTGGCATTGTTGTTTGCGATACATCCTGTGAATGTCGATTCGGTCTCCTGGATTTCGGCCCGGAGCAACCTGCTGTCGGCCACCTTTTTCATGCTGAGCATGATTCTTTATCTGTATTACCTCGACAGGAAAAAGATAATTTTCATCCTCCTGGTCACCCTCTCATTTTTCCTCTCCCTGATGGCAAAACCTGCCGGGATCATGTTACCTTTTATCCTTTTCCTGGTCGATTATCTGAAAAAACGAAACTTCTCCATGGCCATGGTGCTGGAAAAATTACCCCTGTTCATCCTGAGCGCCGCTTTCGGGCTGGCAACGCTCCATTTCAGAAGCGATACGGGAAATCCAGGAACCATGATGGATTTTAATGCGGCCGATCGCCTTTTCATGGGTTGTTATGCCATCCTGGGATATCTTTTCCACACCCTGGTGCCCTGGCATCTTTCTCCTGTATATGCATACCCGCAGAAAACCGGGAACCTGCTTCCCGTCCTCTTTTATCTTGCGCCGCTGGTTGTTGCCCTGCTTTTACTCCTGGTTTTAAAAATGAAGATGATGACGCGCGAAGTGGTTTTCGCCTTCCTGTTTTTCCTTGTAAACCTGGTGGTTACACAGGCAGCGCTACTGGAGGACGGTTTTATGGCCAACCGCTATGGTTATTTACCGCTGATTGGCATTTTTTTCATCCTTGGCTTTGGACTGGATTATTGCCGGATCGTGCAGGCCCGGTTAAAGATAGCCGGTTTTTTTACCATGGCGCTCATGCTGGTGGCATTTTCAGCACTGACCTGGCAGCGGTCGCAGGTATGGAAAGGGAACCTTTCACTGTTTGATGAGGTCGTTAAAAATGCTCCCGGTTCAGCTTTCGGTTATAACAACCGGGGCATTGCCCGTTATACCGCCAATGATATGGAAGGCGCCCTTGCCGATTATAACCAGGCAATTATCCTCAATCCCGGTTATTCAGGTGCTTATTACAACCGGGGACTTGTCAGTTACAACCTGAAAGAGGTCAGTCTTGCGGAACAGGATTATTCCAGGGCTATTCAACTTAACCCTGACTTTGCCAGCTGCTACATGGCCAGGGGCATTCTCGAGATGGATGCCACCAGGAACGACAGCATGGCCTTGTCCGACTACAATGCGGCACTGCGGATCAACCCGGGGATGGCCCAGGCCTATTTCAACCGTGGGATCCTGTACCTGCGGATGAGCGCTTTTCAGTCGGCCTGCGAGGATTTTCAACAGGTTCGCCGGCTGGGGTATGACAAGGCTGATGATCTTATCAGGCAGTATTGTGAATAGCATTGTTTCTGAAAATTTACTATTTTTGTATGATACCATGATGGAATGAAACCTGCCTTCCGCCTTAGCACGCTTTTATTTTTCCTGTTTCTTTTCTGGACCGGAATCCCAGGCAGTTTTGCCCAGGGCAGGTCGCCAAAAGCGGTCATTGCCGACTTTTCAATACCCGATACGATTTGCCTGAACAACCCCCTTCCCATCGTAAACCTGTCGCAAGGGGCCTCATCGTGGTTCTGGAAATTCTGCACCGGCGATCCGTTAACCGATATTCATGGAATTGACCTTGGAAACCCTGGAAATACGCTGGATGAGCCATTGGGCATTGCCCTGGTCCAGGAAGGCTCAACCTACTACGCCTTCAATACCAATTCAGTCAGCGGCACCCTTTCCAGGACGACATGGAACAATGGCTTAATGAATGCGCCTGCTGCCGCCAACCTTGGAAATTTCGGCATCCTCAAACCCGGCATTTTCGGGATCCAGGTTGAAAATGAGAATGGCATGTGGTATGTGTTCATCACCAGTGACACCTCCCTGATCCGGCTCGATATCGGCCCATCCCTGTCCGCCGATATCCAATATGGTAAAGTGGTTGCACATTCCCCGACGATGAACAAAGCCCGCGGTTTGGTGATGGCGCAGGAGGGCAAAGGATGGGTGGGATTTTGCACCAATTTCCCATCCAGTACCATCACCCGGTTCAGCTGGCCCGATTCACTTAAACAGTTTCCGGCTGTTTCAAACCTGGGGAATGTAGGTGGATTGACAGAACCAATGCAACCCGCCCTTATCAGGGACAATTCAGGCTGGTATATGTTTGTCTCCAATACCACCTCGCTGACCCAGATTTTCTTTGGCAACTCCCTGCTGAATACCCCAACAGGGGTCAATCTGGGCAATTTCGGCTGGATGACCGACGACCGTGGCATATCCCTGTTTAATGTGTGTAACAACCCTTACGGACTGATCACCAACCACAACCTGGTGACGAACCTGTTGCTTCAGCTGCATTTCACAGGAGGCCTTGCGGGAACCAAAGCCATTACCCCGCTGGGAAGCGTGGCAAACCTGTATGAACCCCTGGCCCTCTCCGAGGCCGTGAATATCGGCGATACTATCTTTACCATTGCCCTGAATGCCACACCCTCCATGACCACCCTCTATTTCCCGCCCTGTTCAATCTCGCCCATACCCTCGTCAACCCTGTTTGTACCCCCTCCTCCGGTGGTACTTTCCACACCGGGCAACTACACCTTAAGCCTGACTGTCGACCAGGGATTGCCAACCCAGCAAACCAAATGCAAGGTGTTTGTCGTCGATGCCCCGATTGCCGTAAAGCTTGGCAACGACACCTCTATTTGTGCAGGGAGCAGCCTGACGCTGGATCCCGGGAACGGATATAAACATTATTCCTGGAATACAGGCGATACAACACAGTCGATCGTGGTTAGCCAGGCAGGTTCCTACTCCGTGCAGGTCGCCGACAAAAGGAATTGCAGGACATCGGATACGATCCTCGTAAAGGTGGTACAGCAGATCAACAAAACCGTGGATACGGCCATCTGCTTCGGCAGGAAATACATGGCCGGAGGACAACTGCAATCGGTCAGCGGAACCTATATAGATTCCCTGGTCATGCAGGGAGGCTGTTATAAAATCATTACCACGAACCTGGTGGTGGAGCCGCAGATCACTGTAAAAATCGGATCCGATACCTGTCTATCGGTTGGCGACACGATCCGTTTGAGAGCTTCTGTTTCAGGAACCCCGGGAATTACCTGGCAGGATGGCTCGCACGATTCAGTTTACAGGATCATCAGGCCGGGCATATACTGGCTGACTGTTGTCGTAAACAACTGCCATGGATCAGATACCTTACGGGTAACCGGATGTTCGGGTATTACACCTATCTTCTTTCCTTCCGCATTCTCACCGAACGGCGATGGAGTGAATGATCTCTTTCGGGCCAAGGGGGGCGATATTGCTGATTTCCATATGATGATTTTCGATCGTTGGGGTCAGATGGTATTTGAAAGTCACGATCCGGGAACCGGCTGGGATGGCTCCTATAAGGGAGGAGCATGTCAGACAGGGATATATACCTATGTTGCCACCTATGCCGATGTGTGGAATCCGCAGAAGACCAGCAGGATCACAGGAACCTTCACCCTGGTGAAGTGACCTTCCTTGACATTCGCAGATCATTTCCGGAAACCTCAGATCTATAATTAAATTCCTATGACGATAAAACCCTTCACCGTCACCATCATCTTTCTTCTGGTTGTTTACCGGCCCGGTTATGCCCAGGATCAGCAGCAGGCTACCTGGAACCACAAGCAGTTTGCCGTCGCGCTCACCTATGATGATGGTTTAAATGTTCATCTTGACAAAGTCATTCCTGTTCTGGATTCTCTTGGATTCAAAGCCACCTTTTATATCCCCTGTAATTCGCCCTCGCTGACAAACAGGCTGGCAGAATGGAAAGCTCTCGCTGACCATGGTCACGAGCTGGGCAACCACTCCATATTCCATCCCTGTGCAGGAAAATCCAAAGGAAGAGCCTGGGTCAGGCCCGCCTATGATCTTGATCACTATACCCTTTCGCAGATGATAGATGAGATAAGGCTTGCCAACACTTTCCTTCGTGCGATCGACGGCAGGACTAAGAGGACCTTTGCCTACACATGCGGCGATATGGCCATCGGCGATTCTTCTTTTGTGGATTCCCTGAAAAACGATTTTGTGGCTGCCCGTGGCGTGACCGCCGGAATGAATCTTGCGAACAGGACCGATTTGCGGGATATCAGGAGCTACACGGTCGACGGGCAATCGGCTGAAGTGCTGATTGCACTTGTTGACCGGGCAAAAAAGGAGCATGCATTGCTCGTGTTCCTTTTTCATGGGGTGGGCGGGGAACATCCCATAAATATTGCGTTAAAGGAACATAACAAATTAATGCGTTACCTGAAACAAAACGAACCGGAGGCGTGGATTGCCCCCCTGGCAGACATTGCTGCCTATATGAGCCGTTTCAAACAAAAGTCAGTTGAAAAACAGGGCTTTCCGGGGAGGGAATAGGGTCGATTAACAGGACGTCATCAATGAGGAGGTTAGACGTGTTCAATCATTTCTATCTCATAGACATTATCGGGATGAAAAATCATGTTATGGTAATAAACTTATGGGTACCCAGTAATATTTAAGACTATTTGAGCCACTTACATTGCCGTTGATGTGAAAAAATTCATTGTTATATTTCTGTTTTAGCAACTCCTTTTTAATTTCAATTTCTTTAAGATAGGCATAGGCTGGTTCAATCACATTTTGCTGCCCCTGACATATATCCCTCAGGGTAAATCGTTTCACCGGTTCATCACAGTAATAACCGAATCCCGACCCGATCATCCGGTTGATGATCTGGCAGATCGTAAGGTCAAGGTATGTATTATCCAGGAGCATTTGTTCTCCGATAAACCGGCTAATCAAGGCTTGCCAAAGTTTACAGATTCGGTCATATAGAGTTATACCTGTTTGGGGAGACCCAACATCATCTAGTTGGGTGATTAGGTCTTGTAACTCCGTTTCGGTCATGATAACTTCTCCCTTCCATAAGTCCAGATTATTTTCGTCATACTTTAGCTTTGTAAACCCAAGTTTGAATATCCCCTGAGTTGGAATCTCTTTTAAACAAAATGAGAATATTTTATCCACTCCATCTTTGAAACGAGCTATTTTCGGGGATATTAAAAGAGTAGATGTATTATGCATGCAACCTGCTGTGATCACTCTATTTATTGTAGAAATAATTGAATCAAAAGAAGAATTAATTCGTTCATCTATTTCAGACCTAGTTAATTTGTAAGCCTTCGGCCACGAGCATCTTGTATAGTTGATCGATCCTGGCCAACTTGCAGCCAAAAAATCATATGACTATACAGGACAGGCGTTCGCAGATGATCACGATGGTTGAACAATGGCGTCAAAGTGGCCTTAGCCAGGCATTATTCGCCAAGGTACAGAATGTCAAGCTTGCAAAATTGCGTTATTGGATCCAGAAGCAACAGCATGGTGAGGAGCATGGCTCAGGGTTTATTCAACTGAACGGGCTGCCTACATCGGGCATCAGCATCCGGTATCCCAATGGGGTAGAACTGATTCTGCCAGCCCAGGTTCCAGCCGGATATCTGAAAATGCTGATCAGTATTTAGTCCGGATGTTTTCCCTTGGCGCAGCCCGGTATTACCTTTACCGGGAACCTACCGATATACGTAAAAGTTTTGACGGCCTGTGCGGACTTGTGACAGCACGCCTGGGGCAAAACCCCATGAGCGGCGATGTGTTCATCTTCATCAACAAGCCGCGCAACCGGATGAAATTACTGAAATGGGAACCTGGAGGTTTTATACTGTTCTATAAGCGACTGGAACGGGGTACTTTCGAGTTGCCCGAACCTGCGCAGCCCTGCACATCGCAGCAGATTGGCTACGGCCAACTGACCATGATGGTGACTGGTATAACGATGAGATATGCAAAAAAACGGCGTCGTTTTTTACAACAAAATGATGTTGATAAATACCGGTAAACATCTTGTTTATCAAGGCTTTCATGAAGTAAATTTGACTCATGGAAAGCACAGAAACGGTAACCATCAGCAAGGCAGAATATGAGCAGCTAATCGCTATTAAATCTGAGGTTGCCTATCTGAAATTCCAGCTTGCCGAAATGAAGAGGATGATCTTCGGGGCAAAAAGCGAGCGTTTTGTAGCCCAAAACCCGGATCAGGCCACTTTGTTCGACCTGCCGGCAGAACAACTGCAAGAAAAGACCACTGAGGAGATTACCTATACCCGCAACAAGCCGCAATCGGAGAAGAAACAGCCTTTGCGTATGGAGCTCCCTTCTCACCTGGAGCGTAGGGTGGAAGTGATTGAGCCGGAGAACATTCCTTCGGATGCAAAGAAAATCGGCGAAGCGATAACGGAATTGCTGGAGTTCGAACCGGCTATCGCCTATGTCCGCCACATTGTTCGGCCCAAGTATATTGTGGAACAGAATGATGAGGAAACCCGCATCGTGATTGCCCCTTTGCCCACGCTTCCCATCCCCAAAGGCAATGCCGGGCGAGCATGATCTCTCATCTTCTGGTCAGCAAGTTCGTGGATCACCTCCCGTTTTTTCGCCAGGTACAGATACTCAGGCGTCAGAACCTGGAAATCGCTGAATCCACCATCAACGGCTGGTTCAATGCCGGATGCGATCTGTTGGCTCCGCTATACGAGTCATTGAAGTCCAAGATACTGGCTGCCGACTACCTGATGGCCGACGAGACACCCCTGCCGGTGTTGACCAAAGATAAACCAGGCGCTACGCACAAGGGGTTTCACTGGGTTTATTACGATCCCGGAGGCAAACTGGTGCTGTTCGATTACCGGAAAACCCGTGGGAAAGAAGGACCTGATGAATTGCTGAAAAACTACTCCGGGTATCTGCAAACGGATGGCTATACGGCTTACAACCACCTTGAAAACACCAACAATATAACCCTTCTGGCCTGTATGGCGCATGCCCGGCGCAAGTTCCAGCATGCACAGGAAAACAATCCCTCACTGGCAGGTCAGGCACTGGAGATGTTCCGGCAATTGTATGATATCGAGCGTCAGGCCCGGGAAAACAAACTGGAGGCGGAAGATATCAAAGCACTTCGTCAGGAACAATCAAAACCGGTTCTCGATCAGATGGAAGCTTGGTTTAGGGAACAGATCATCGTTGTGCCACCTAAGAGTGCCATAGGGATCGCCCTGGCTTACACACTACATCTCTGGCCGCGACTGATACGCTATATCGAGAACGGCCGGTTCCACATCGACAATAATTTGATCGAAAATAGCATCCGGCCGGTGGCATTGGGAAGAAAGAATTACCTCTTTGCTGGTTCACACGAAGCCGCTCAACAGGCTGCGGTAATCTATTCCATCCTGGCCACCTGTAAACTCCATGAGGTGGAACCCTTCGCTTATCTCACCAAAATCCTATCCATCATCCCGGACTACCCGGCTAATCAACTGCACACACTGCTGCCGGGGCAAAAATAGCAATCATATCTCGTTGGGAAAAGATGCTCGTGGCCGAAGGCTTACATCCACACTAAAAAAAAGCACATCCTCAACGCCTCTGCGCTTTATATCTTCCAGTATTAGCCCCCACTGGCGCGCCCCCTCCGTTTCGTTCAAATAAAGCCCCAGTATGTCTCTCTGGCCATCAACG